>JAYTQA010000001.1:0-2131 GCA_043746955.1 bacterium
GGCGATCAGCCGGTCGATATGGGGTTCATCGTGTTCAACCGGGTGAACTATCCGCGCTTGTCGGCTTTGTTCGACCAGCTTCAGGTGCCACTGGTTGCCAGCGACATGAGCTTTGGCTGCTCGATTCAAGGCGGCGCTTTGGAATACGGCTTGCGCAACCTTGACAGCCTGCTGGCACAGCGCCGTAACCTGATCCGCCCCAGCTATCTGCGGATGCTCTATGACATCCTGCGCTTTCACCAAAGTGCCGACCGCGTGCTGACCCAAGGCATGACCTTGGGCGAGCTTCTGGCCACCATGCGGATGTCGGTGGCGTTCCGCGACCATTATATCGCCCCCTTCACCGGCGCTATCTGGTCGACCCCCGCGGCCGGGATCATGGCCTTCCCGGCCGAGGCATTGGTCCGGTTCTTCCAGAACCACGGCCTGATGGGGGTATTCAAGCACCACCAATGGCTGACGGTCCAAGGTGGCTCGGTCGCATACGTCACCCGTCTGGAAGCCGACCTCACCCGCCACGGCGTCGACATCCGCACCGCCACCCCGATCGCCGGCGTCCAGCGCGTCCCGCAAGGTGCGATGGTCCGCGCCGTCGGGTCCGAGTGGGAGCGGTTTGACGAGGTCATCTTCGCCACCCATTCCGACGACACGCTCGCCCTGCTATCGGACGCCACCCCCGCCGAACGCGCGGCCCTGTCCGCCATCCGCTACCAACCGAACGAGGCGGTCCTGCACGCCGATCCGACCCAGATGCCAAGATCCCGCCGCGCTTGGGCCTCATGGAACTACGCCGAACCCAAAGGTCCGCGCCCCGACCGGATCGATCTGACCTACTGGATGAACTCCCTGCAACCGATCCCTGCCGATGACCCGCTGTTTGTCACCCTCAACCCCAACCGCGCCATCCCCGATCATCTGATCCACACCACCAGAACCTTCCGCCACCCGGTCTATGATCAAGCAGCCCTGAATGCTCAAGGTAAACTCCGCGCGTTGAACGGCCAGTCCGGCACCTGGTTTTGCGGCGCATGGATGAAAAACGGCTTTCACGAAGACGGCTTTGCCTCCGCCGCCGATGTCGCCGACGCCATCCGCGCCCGCCAAATGGTCGGCGAGGCCGCCGCATGACCGCCCGCTGCGTCCCGCTTCATCTGGGCAAAAATACTCGCGGGTGGGTCTGGGAGGGCAGCCAGCCCTCCCAGCCTTGGTCAAGCAGACCGGAGCCAAGCATATGACCGCCCTCCACCTCCACGGCCAAACCTTCCATCGCCGCAAGGGCGCTGTGGCCAATGCCTTCACCTACCGGGTGGACTACATCCTCCTGAACCCCGAAACCGACCCCGGCCCGAGCCTCTACTCCCACAACCGCGCCAACCTCGCGGCCCTGCACGATACCGACCACGGCGGCCCGCCCAAGCAGGGCAGGGGGGTGCCATGGGTCCGCGATGTCCTGACGCAGCACAACCTGCCCCAAGCCACAAAAATCCGCCTGCTCGCCCAACCGCGCCTCTTGGGCCATGTCTTCAATCCGGTGGCGTTCTGGCTTTGCGAAGACGCCACCGGCCTGCGGGTTCTGCTGGCCGAGGTCACCAACACCTACGGCGACCGCCATTGCTACCTGTGCCACCGCGCCGACCATGGCCCCATCACCGCGCAAGACCGCCTGACCGCGCAGAAAATCCTCCACGTCTCCCCATTCCAGTCCGTCGCAGGGGCCTACACGTTCCGGATCGACCTGCGGCCCGACCGGCTCCACATCGTGATTGACTACACCGCAGGCGACGAGGGCCTGACCGCCACCCTGACCGGCCCGCTCAGCCCGCTGACCAACGCGAGCCTGCTCAAAGCCCTGCTCCGCCGCCCGTTCGGCTCGCGCCGGGTGCTGGCCCTGATCCACTGGCAGGCGCTGAAACTCTGGGCGAAAGGTGCCGTCTTCCGGCCCCGGCCCCAACCGCCAAAGTCGGAGGTGTCCTGATGCTGCTCACCCTCGCCCTCCTCGGTCTGGCCGCTGTTGTCGTCCATCGTTTCACCGGCTTTCGCAGCCAGAGCCTGGCGGATTACGCCGGCCAAGGCCCGCAGTTCGACCCCCGCCGCCACCTTTCCGGCCCGATCCTGTGCGAAGGCGTCATCT
>JAYTQA010000002.1:0-5659 GCA_043746955.1 bacterium
CGCAACGAAGCCCTGCGCGCATCACGCCGCTTCGGTCGAACCCTCTGGCGACGATGGAGCGGTTATCACCGCCGAAGCCGCGTCGAAATTTGAGCCGGGCCAGAAAACGATCGGGGCCAGAAAACGATCCGGGGGATCGTTTTCCCGGCGAATGGATGCGACTTCAGTCAAACTGCTCGGCCAGCGTCTGGCCGCAAGGGACTTCGACCGTCAGGTCGCCGAGTTCCAGGTCCGCGTGGCCATCCTGAACGGCTTCACCGCGCTCGGCATACCCGTCACTGAAGCCGTAGGATGAGTCCGTCCGGGGGAAGGGGAGGTTCGCCTGTCACCCGATTTGTGCAACAGAGCCGCGTCAGAGTGCAGGAGGGCTTGGCCTCGGACGCTCGTGGCGACATTGGCCGCCTTATGAAGTCACCTTGCTCGGTTTACGGACGGCCATAATGACGTCTCTTATGTGAGGGCGGCATGCGAGGGGAGGTTATGCGAGCAGTTGAGCGTCGGCGTCGCTGGACGGATACAGAGAAGTTTGCCGTGGTGGGCGAGGTGGGTCGTCACGGCGCGGCAGGAATTACGATCTGTGGTGTCCGAAACTGTCTTGGATGTCCGGTCGGCAACCTTTTTCTACAGAGTGTGTTGGGGCTCTTTCATTTGGCAGGCAGTGTGATGCCGAGCATTGATTTGCACAGCCAATATTCGCGGCCGCGGTCAGGGTCTATTTTCGGCGACCGGCGCTGCTGTAGCGACCGTGCTTCGCCACCGGCCATAAGGATGCCATGGAGCGCGAGCTGCCGGGCGGCATCCCGTCCTGAGAGCGGCGGCGCGATCTCCTCGGCGAAGATTTCGGAAGAGATGGCAACCTTTTCATGATCATGCCATCCTGAATGTTGCGTCGAAAGGAACATCTGTCCGGCTCTGCTGTCTGCGAATTCATCGGCGTGGTCTGTAAAATAAGTTTTGACACGGTCGATGATATCCGCATCCGGCGCGCGTTGCAGACCGGGACATTCTCGGGCGGGACGTTGG
Source organism: bacterium (assembly GCA_043746955.1). GTDB lineage: Bacteria > Pseudomonadota > Alphaproteobacteria > Rhodobacterales > Rhodobacteraceae > Stagnihabitans. The sequence goes on from JAYTQA010000002.1 coordinate 1,024, forward strand.
CCAGCGTCAGCTTTTGGCCACGATGGTCGGCCAGCAAGGTCAAGGCATTGCGGATCGCAGTCAGCATGCCAAGAGCGAGGATATCGACTTTCAAAAGGCCGAGCGCGTCGATATCGTCCTTGTCCCATTCGATGATGGTGCGATCCTCCATCGCAGCGTTTTCGATGGGGCAAAGTTCATCCAACCGCCCGTGGGTGATCACAGAGCCGCCGACATGCTGGGACAAATGGCGCGGAAAGCCGATGATCTCGCCGATCAGCCTTGCCGCCAGCACCATGCGACTGTCGGTCGGATCGAGCCCAGCGTCCCGCATCCGGTCGTCACCGGGGGCGGCAGAAGACCAGCCCCAGATTTGGCCCGACAGGCGCGCAATCACGTCTTGCGACAGCCCCATGACCTTGCCCACCTCTCGGATGCCTGTTCAATATTCGACGATGATTGACGCCGAGGTCATCTCGGTGTCGAACCAGATCGTCATTCACCCTGCACCTTGAGGCAGAGATTGACCGAGTTCGAAGGATCAGGCCATGATCCGGGGGGTGATTTTCCCGCCGAACCGGTCGTGCTATAAGGCGAGAACCTTCGCTGCTGCCTGCAAGGACCTGAACCTGAAACCCACCCGAACCAAGCCGTGCACACCGAAAACCAACGGCAAGGCATCACCCCCGCGACCGCCCCGAACCGGTACGGCTGGCCGCCCGACATCCAGACCGCGCTCAGGGAATGGGCCTATGCCCGCGCCTCCTCCGAGCAACGCAAAAACCACCTGCCAGAATGGACCCACAGGTATAATTGGCACCGACCGCACGGCAGCCTGAACTCAAAATCGCCCATCAACCGCCTTGGTCAACCGATGGACAACCTGTTGAGGTTCCACACCTAGTCAACCTCGGACGCTGGACGCTGGCAGATCATCAAACGATCCGACACCGCCAAAGGCTTCGAGGGCAGCCGCAAAGATGGGGTGTCGAGCGCAGCTTCGCGTGGCTTGGCCGCTGCCGTTGTCTGGCAAGAGATTGGGAGAAAACCATCGAAAGCGCAGAGGCCTGGGTCTTGATCGCACTGATCAGGCGCATGACACGTCTCCTCGCAAGAGCATGAAATCACTCAACACATATTGAATCGGACTCAAAGGTATCGCATCAAACCGGACTGGCCCAACTTGATATAGCAGGCCAATCCCCGGTATACTGATACCCGAAACACCGCACAGGATGATCGCCGTGACAAACGATACTGCAACCGGCTGGGCCGGCACCTCTGGATCCGATTTTCTGCGCCGACCTGCGCACCGGATCTGGCTGGTCGATCAGGCGCGGTCACTGTTTGGTTTCTTCCAGTTCTCGATGGTCAACCCGGCGGGGGGGTTCTTTCCGCTTGATAACAACGGCAAGCCGATGCCTGCGGCAGGCACGGGCGGAGTAGTGCGCCAGTTGCATGACACCACGCGCATGGTCCATTGCTTTGCGATGGCGCATCAGCTTGGTCTGCCGGGGGCTGACCGGATTGTCGATCACGGCATGGATTTCCTGTGGAACCGCCACCGCGACACGCAAAATGGCGGGTATTTCTGGGGTGTCGACGACTTTGGCGCGGTGAATTCCAGCAAGCAGGCGTATGGGCATGCGTTTGTTCTGCTGGCCGGGTCTTCGGCCAAAGTGGTGGGGCACCCGGATGCAGACCGCCTGATCGCGGATGTGACGGCTGTTTTGCAGCAGCGGTTCTGGGACGCAACTGCCGGGGCCACGACCGAGGAATATGCCGCCGACTGGCAGCCTCTGGGTGGCTACAGGGGGCAGAATTCCAACATGCATCTTACCGAGGCGCTGATGGCGGCGTTCGAGGCGACAGGTGACAGAACCTACCTTGGCATGGCCGAAAGCATCGCGCGGCTGATCATCGACCGTCATGCCCGCGCTGAAGGCTGGCGCGTGGCCGAGCATTTCGACGCTGCGTGGAATGTGGACCGCGCCTATGCGGGCGACCCGATGTTTCGCCCCAGCGGCACCACGCCGGGCCATGCGCTGGAATGGAGCCGCCTGCTGGTGCAGCTGTGGCAGCTGGGCGGGCGTGCGCATTCCTGGATGCACGAGGCGGCGCAGGCGCTGTTTCTGCATACCTGCGACATCGGCTGGAATAAATCGCTGGGCGGGTTCTACTACACGCTCGACTGGAGCGATCGCCCCGACCAGACGGATCGCTACTGGTGGCCCTGCGCCGAGGGGATCGCGGCAGCGGCCGTGTTGCGCCAGGTTGGCGGCGATCAGCGGTTCGAGGCGTGGTATCGCCGGATCTGGGATTTCGTGGTCACGCATGTGATCGACCGGCAGGGCGGCAGCTGGTTTTCGGAACTCGACGCCAATCTGAACCCGGTCAACCGGGTGTTTCAGGGCAAACCCGATCTGTATCACGCGGTACAGGCCTGCCTGATCCCGCTGCTGCCCGCCACTGGCAGCGCCACGCGGGGCCTCGCCGGGGCAGGGTTGAACATGACAGGGCAGGGGCCGGAATTCACTGGCTGAGATCGGGCGCGGGCGGTTGCCAAAGCAGCCGCCTGCGCCTCGCGGAACACTCAGAGCACGTGCAGCCAGCGCATCCGTTCAGCCAGATCGGGCGCACCGAACGCCAGCGACCCGAGCACCACAGTCTGCGCACCCGCCGCCCGCAGCAGCGGCACAGTCGTGTCGCGAATCCCGCCATCAGCCGCCAGCAGGATCTGCCGCCCGCTCGCTGCAATCAATGCGCCCGCTTCGCCAAGCCGGGCTCCGGCTGCCGGGTCCAGCCCCTGACCTTTGACGCCGATTGCCGTACCCAGCAACGTCAGGAAATCCAGCCGGTCAACCCAGGGTGCGGCTTGTGCCACCGGTGTTTCCACCCGCAGCACCATGCCCGCAGCAACGCCAAGGCCTGCCAATTGGTCCAAAGCCACCTCGGCCACATTGGCATTTTCAACGTGAATGCTGATCAAATCCGCGCCCGCCTCGGCAAACTGGGAAATCTGCGCCCCTAGCACAGCATCCGCCACCATCAGATGCACATGGATCGGCAGGGCGGTTTCATCCCGGATCTTTGCCACAATGTCGGGAAAGAACAACAGCGCCGGGGCGAAATGCCCGTCGGCCACATCGACATGCAGCACATCAGCGTGCGGCGTGATGCGGACCAGATCATCGGCCAGCCGGATCAGATCGGCTGACCACATCGAATACTCCGCGATCAAGCGGTTGCGGGGCAGGCGGCTAAGCCAGTCCGAGGCGGGTTTCGGCATGTCGGATCTCCTGCAGGAAACGGGTCATGGCGACGTGAAGCGCTGCCAGGTGAGCGGGTTTGTCGCCGCCCTTGCGCGGCAATTCAATCAGTTTCGAATTCGGGATAAGTTGCGCCAGCTGTGCTGCAAGCGCCGCGGGGTGGATGGCATCCTGCGCCGTGCTGCACACCAGCGCGGGTATGGTCAGCGCGCGCAGGTCATCTTCGGAAATCCCCGGACCATCGGCGGAAATCCGGGTCAACAGGGCAGCCGTGACAGCCAGCGGTTCACGCGCAAAGAACCCCATGAGCGTGGCCAGATTGTCGGGCGCAGTCAAGGCCAACGTGGTGGCCGTTGCACTGGCGGCAAACGCCGCGCGCGCGACTCGGGCAGGCAGGGCAGCCAACAGATCGCCCAATTCGGCGTTCGGCGCCATGTTGGACGGCGCCGCTTCCGCAACCCATGCCGGGCGGATCAGGATCAAGCCGCGCACCAGATCCGGGCGCGTTATAGCCAGCCGCGTGGCAATCGCCGCCCCCATCGAAATCCCGCCCACCACCACAGGTGCTGGCAAGGTTTCGATCAAAGCCGCTAAATCCTCGGTAAATATCCCAATCGAAAATGTGTCGCCAGCGTCCGACGCGCCATGCCCCCGGCATTCCAGCGTGATGCGGTGAAAGCCGAGGGCATCGGGCAAAGCCTCGGCTGTCTGTCGGGCATCACCGCAAAGTCCGTGCTGAATCACCACCGTCATTCCGGTACCTCCGCTGTCATGGATGGCCAGCCGCAACCCATCGCGTACAAGCCAGCCCGTCGGCGTCATGTCTGCGCCAGCAACTGTGCGAGGAACGCGGCAACGGCAGGCGCCTCGGCTTGCGTCAGTCCGTGGGTCACAAGATCGTCGTCAAAGCCCGCCCTGCGCAAAGTCCGGATGAAATGCGCGAAATCAACGACGCCCTGGCCTGCCGTGGCAAAGCCGCCCTGCGCGTCGCGGTCCTTGGCATGGGCCATCACGATGCGATCGCCCAGCAGATCGACAGCCTGTTCCACAAGCGCGCGCTGCTGGTCTGGCGTGGCGATTTCGAACAGATTGGCGGGGTCGAGCACGATGGCAAGACTGGGGCTGGCAATCTCGTCGATCAGCTGGCGGGCGCGGGTGGCGCTATCGACCACGTTGGCCAGCTCCGGCTCGATCCCCAGCCGCACATTGTGGCGTTCGGCCAGATCGGCGGCCTGCGCCATTTCTGTCAGCAATTCGCGCCATGCTTGCGGCGAGGTATTGTCGGGATGGCCACTCCATTGGTCATGAGGATCACGGGTGCCGGTGCACAGCGTGACCATCGGCGTGCCGAGCGCACTGGCCGCTTTTATCAGAACCGCCAGCCGCGT
>JAYTQA010000003.1:0-2120 GCA_043746955.1 bacterium
AGCCCACCATGGCCCCCACGATCAACGGCGGAATGACAGAGATCTACAGCCCCGAGGTGCGGAATTTCATCTTCAACGGCATCCGGTGCACCCAGGAATGCACATGCGCCCGCCGCACCTTGGCATGCTCTGACCGCCGCATCGCATTGATGCTTTCGATCAGCATCAGCCCACCGACGAGGCCCAGAAACAGCACGTAGGACAGTTGCACGAACAGGTCGATCTGGCCCAGCTTGCTCATCACGTTGAAGACCCAGCCGCCAAAGGTCGAGCCGACCAACCCGCCCCCCGTCAACACTGCGCCCATCGGAATGTCGACCGCCCGCCGCTTGAACTGCGCCAGAACGCCAGAGATCGAAGAGGCCACCACCTGATTGGCCCCGGTCGCCACCGCAACCCCCGACGGCACGCCGATCAGGATCAGCAAAGGCGTGATCAAAAACCCGCCGCCAACCCCGAACATGCCCGACAGAAACCCCACCACGGCGCCCAGTCCCAAAAGGACGAAGGCGTTCACCGAAATCTCGGCGATGGGAAGGTAAAACTGCATGTTTGCCCGGGGGTCTGCGCCTGTTTCGCTCAGGTTTGCGCGGCATTGCCCCTCAAGTCAAACCCTGTTTCGCCCGCGCAGCCCGCAGGGTCCGAACCAGATGCCACACGGCGGCAAATGCATCACAGAGCCCTATAATCCTTGAGGAAATGACGAATAACCCGCTCGAGTTTTGCAGCCCCCAAAGGCGCCATCGCCTTGGTGTGTTCGTGGCTGATCTTCTCGTCCGAAAGCCCCGCCGCCATGTTGGTGATGGTCGAGATCGCAGCCACCCGCAGGCCCAGAAACCGCGTGAGGATCGCCACCCGCACGCCCTCCAGCATCCCCCCATGCAGGCTGGGGTTGTGGCCAGAGACCGAAATACGCGGAAACCCCGGCAGATCGGCGTAGGGAATGGCCACCCCCTCCACCGCATGCGCCAGACCAGAGCCTGGGATCATCGCCAGCGCCACAGGCTCTGTCCCGGCACGCTGCCTGATGATCTCGACGCTCCCCGACACTTCAACGCTTCCCGACACTTCAGCGCGCCCCGACACTTCAACGCTCCCCGACACTTCAACGCTCCCCGATATTTCAACGCTCCCCGATATTTCAACGCTCTTTGACATAGGGCTGGCCTCCGGCGCGTGGCGGGATCGCCTTGCCGACAAAGCCGGCGAGGATGATCACGGTCAGGATATAGGGCAGCGCCTGAGTGAACTGCACCGGCACCACCACAATCCCCAGATTGATGTTCTGAAACCGGATCGCGATGGCGTCCAGAAGCCCGAACAACAGGCACGCCATCAGCGCATACCACGGCCGCCACTTGGCAAAGATCAACGCGGCCAGCGCGATATAGCCCCGCCCCGCCGTCATTTCGCGCAGGAAACCCGCCGACAGGGCGGTCGACATGTAAGCCCCTGCCAGCCCGCACAAAGCCCCGGTGATCGCCAGCGCCGCATAGCGCAACCCGGTGACCGAGACACCTGCCGTATCGACCGCAGCCGGATTCTCGCCCACCGCGCGCAAGCGCAGGCCTAACCGGGTGCGGTACAAGACCCACCACGTCAAAGGCACCATCAGGAACGACACGTAAACCAGGATCGAGTGGCCCGAAATCACCCGCGAATAGACCTCTTGCACCAACCCCAACGGTGGAGTGGCGGTGGTGATCTTCGTGGCAAACGGCAGCACGATATCGTCAAACCGTGCCCCTCCGGTCAGCGCCGGCGATTGCCCGCCCAGATGAAACCAGCTTGTGCCCAGCACCACCGTCAGCCCCGAAGCCAGAAAGTTGATCGCCACCCCCGAAATCAGCTGATTGCCCCGGAACGTGATGGAGGCCAGCCCGTGAATCGCCGCAAACAACACCGAGGCGCCGATTCCCGCCAGCACCCCCACCCACACATTCCCGGTGGCATAAGCCGCCGCAGCCGCAGCAAACGCCGCGACCAGCATCTTGCCCTCCAGCCCGATGTCGAAAACGCCCGATCGTTCGGAATAAAGCCCGGCCAGACAGGCGAACAGCAACGGCGTCGCCAGCCTTATCGTGGAATCCAGAATTTGCAGGAAGCTGATCAGATCCATC
>JAYTQA010000004.1:0-14596 GCA_043746955.1 bacterium
AATCTGGCCAGTTCGGCCTCGGCCGCCTGCGCGATCAGATCCCGGCGCCCTGGCGCTGCAAATCGGTCAGTGGGTCGGGCAAAAAGCCTTCTGGCGCGCGCAACCCGACAATTGTCTCCTTCGTCATCTGGCATATCCATTGCTCCGCGAGAACCGCGGCGCGTCAACAACGCCTTGATATGCCACCCAATCTCCCCGTCCCCAACTTTCAGCGATAGCTCGCGTCGAAATGCGCCTGGCGCAATTCGGGCAGTCCGGCCTCGGCATTCTGGTTGATGCAGGAAAGCTGCGCCCGCAGCCGCCGTGCATGATGGTCGGTCGGGTCGGCAGCGATGGCAGCGGTTGCCGCCTCGATTCCAGCGGCCAACGTCGCGGCAACCGAAGGGGTCGTCGCATGATATACATGCCACCATGCGACCCAGGCCAGGACTCGCAAGGCCAGTCCCGATCCGGGCTGGCGTTCCAGTGCCTGACGGGCCAGCACCCCAGCCTGGTCGCGCGGACCGCTGTCATAGCGTATCTCCCCCGCCGAGATGACGGCCCCGCTGCGCAAGTCCGTGCGCGGTCAGATCCTCGGGCGGCATGATCTTGATCCGGGCGGCTTCGGCGCGGTCGATCTGCGGGGCGATGCAGCTCACAACGGCGCGTGCCACTTTGGCCTGCGTCTCGAAATGCCCAGACACGGCTGGCGTGGCCGGTGCGGCCACTCCAGCGCTTGCCAGTACCGTCAGCCACGCGGGCGGTCTGGGGTCTTTGGGATGCGGCGCGATAACTTTGGACCAGTGCGCGCCGCCGCCGTGCTGCGCGCCGCGACGAACCAACCCTTCAACCGCAACTGCTTCATTCAAGGCGCACCGCCGAAGGACAAAACGGTGCTGCAGCGCATCCGCCAGCGCGTGATGCCATGGTACGCCGCACTTGGCCTTGGCGAACCGCCCGTCGCGCTGCCCGATCTTGCACCGACCTTTGACGATGCCCGCGTGGCCTTGCGGCTAGAGACAACGCCCGCCGTCGCGTTCAATCTTGTGGGCGCCGGCACCAGCATCGGCCAGCCACACGGTGCAAAGTGGTGCTGCCACCGCCGGTTCGATGGCAATCACCAACTGCCCGGAACGCGGTCCTTCAGACATTGCGCTGCTGGCCTGATCGGGCAAGGACGCCAGGCTTCAACCGCTCATTCGGGCCGTAATCTTCGGCTGGATGGAAGAACAGAGGCGGGGTAGCGTTCAGGGTTTCCAGCCGTCTGGTGTAGGCGTCAAGTTGCCGGGCCCGCGCCGCGTCATCCTCGCGGCCCGGCATATAGGCGACATAGGGTGGCAGCACGTCAAACCCGGTATAGCGCAGAAGGCCGTTATGGATCGGCCAGAACACGGTCAGAATATCGCCGTCGATGCCGTCAGGCGCGTAGGTGTCGGCCGAGGTGCCGGTGGTCGCGGCCAGCATCGCCCGCTTGCCCTGAAACATGCCGGTGTCATATTTGCGGCCCGGCAGATAGGCAAAGCCACGGGCAAAGACGCGGTCGGCCCAGCCCTTCAGAATGGCGGGCATCCCGAACCACCAGACCGGAAACTGCAAGATCACCAGATCGGCGCGGATGAGCTTGACCTGCTCGGCGGCGATATCAGCGGCAATAGTCCCGTTTTGCATGGCGACAGTCTGCTCCCGCGCCAGGCTGAACCGCGCAGGTTCCGCATGCGGACCGTCAATGTCGGCGGGCCCCGCAACCGGGTTCCAGCCCATCGCGTAAAGGTCAGAAACCGCCACCTCATGGCCCTGCGCGGTCAGGGTTGCCACTGCGAGATCGCGCATCGCGCCGTTGAAAGAGGCGGGTTCGGGGTGGGCGTAAACGATCAGAACTTGCATGGCGTCCTCAGTACGAACGGGGAAGGCCAAGCACATGCCTAGCCAGGCAGGGCAGGATCAGGTTGGTCGAAATCGGGGCGACCTGATCGAGCCGGGTTTCGCGGCAGTTGGGTTTGATGTCGAACTGCGCGCCAAAGCCAAAGCCGCCGTGGGTCTGGATGCCGGCATTGACCGCCGCAAAACTGGCATCGGCGGCCAGCTTCTTGGCGATGTTTGCTTCTGAACCCGGGTTCTGGCCAGCCTCGCAAAGCATCAGCGCCTCCCGCACCATCAGTTCCGCCGCCCGCATGTTGGCTTAGGCTTTGGTGATGGGAAACGGAATGCCTCGGTTTTGGCCAAGAATGCGGCCAAAGATGCGGCGATCGCATCAAATCCGCAGGGGCGCGTCGGGATGCGTCGCGCGCAAGGCGTGGCGCAGCACTTCCTGCGCATAAGTGGCAATCATGCCTCGCCGGTGCCTGACGAAAAGGCGGACCCCAAACGCATCGTCAAGCAGGCAGATCTGACGGCTCAGGGCGGGTTGCGCGACATGCAGCCGGTCTGCGGCCTTGGAAAAGGCTACCAAGTTCGGCGACCCGGATCAGGGTGCAAAGCTGCGAAAGTTCCACGCTATACAATACCGCTATATCAGTTCAATAAAAAAGGTCGACGCAAGCCTGGTTTGAGCAGGCTATACAGGGCCAAACCTGCGGCACCGGGAGACGCGCAATGACTGTCGCTGACGCGATTTCAACCGGGGATAGGCCTCGGGATCTGGCCCAAGACTGGCCGCTTGAAGTGTTTGACGTGCTGAAGGCCGCTGGCATCCGCCAGATGTCTTATGTGCCAGATGCTGGGCATTCCACGCTGATCCGGCTGTTCAACGCGGACCCCGGGATGAAGGCCAACCTGCTGACGACCGAAGAAGAAGGCATCGCCATTGCAACCGGCGCATGGCTCGGCGGGCAACGCTCAGTGGTGCTGATGCAGTCTTCGGGTGTGGGCAACTGCATCAACATGCTGTCCCTGCCGGTGCAAACCCGTACGCCCTTGCTGATGCTGGTGACGATGCGTGGCGAGTGGGCCGAATTCAACCCGTGGCAAATGCCGATGGGTCAGGCGACCGAGGCCTGCCTCAAGGCCATCGGCGTCACCGTTCTGCGCGCCGAAACCGGCGAGGATGTGGTTGAGGTGGTCGCACAAGCCGCAGGCATGGCCTTTGACGCCGATCAGCAGATCGCGGTTCTGATCGGTCAGCGCCTGCTGGGCAAAAAGAAATGGTGAGCGAGATGAACCAAGCCGAGATGGATCGCCGGGCCGCTGTGGCCAAAATTCTGGCGGCGCGGGATGGGGCGCTGGTGGTAACCGGTCTTGGATCGCCAAGCTATGACGTCCATGCGGCAGGCGACATGGACGGCAATTATTACCTTTGGGGGGCGATGGGCGGGGCCGCGCTGACCGGGCTTGGCCTTGCGCAGGCACAACCCGACAAGCGCGTCATGGTCATCACCGGCGATGGCGAGATGCTGATGGCTTTCGGTGCCCTGGCGACGATTGCCGTGGCAGCGCCCCGCAACCTCGACATCATCGTGTTGGACAACCAGCATTTTGGCGAAACCGGCATGCAGACCAGCCACACCGGGCACGGCATCGCACTGCACAAGATCGCCGAGGCTGTGGGCTTTGCCGAAACCGGCGAATTGCGCAGCCTTGCCGAGGTGGAAGATTTGGTCGCGCGCTTGCGTAAGCCCGCCGCCGGACCAAGGTTCTTCGTGCTGAAGATCAAGGCCGAGAACTTGCCCCGCTCGCTGCCGCCGCGCGATGCGGTGTTCATCAAGAACCGGTTGCGCGCCCATCTTGGGCTGGCACCGTGCTGAAACTGGCAAGGAAGGGTTGAGACGATGGAGCGATTTCAGAACACGGTCGGCGGCACACTTCTGCCAGTTGGCAACACTTTCGAATCCTTCGACCCGTTCACGGGCAAGCCTTGGGCGCTGATCCCGGCTGACGGTCCGGCGCAGGTTGATGCCGCTGTCGCTGCCGCAAAGACCGCGTTCCGTTCTTCCGCCTGGGCCGGGCTGACCGCCACCGCCCGAGGCAAGCTTCTGGTGCGGCTGGCCGATCTGATCGCCGCCAATGCCGACCGCCTCGCCGCGTTGGAAACCCGCGACAACGGCAAACTGATCGCCGAGATGGGCGCGCAACTGCGCTATATCCCGGAGTGGTTCCGCTATTTCGGTGGGCTGGCCGACAAGATCGAAGGCGCGGTGCTGCCGATCGACAAGGCAGGCATGTTCGCCTTCACCCGGCGTGAACCTTTGGGCGTGGTCGCGGCGATTGTGCCGTGGAACTCGCCTCTGATGCTGCTGACCTGGAAACTCGCCCCCCTGCTGGCCGCAGGCAATACCGTGGTGATCAAACCGTCAGAGCATACCTCCGCCTCGGCTTTGGAGTTTGTGAAGCTGTTTCAACAGGCTGGCTTTCCACCCGGCGTGGTCAACACCGTCACCGGCATGGCGCTGGAGGTCGGGGTGCCGCTGGTCAACCATCCCGACGTGGCCAAGATCGCCTTCACCGGAGGCGAGCCGGGCGGCATCGCGGTTTATCGCGCCGCAGCCGAAGGGTTGAAAACCGTGACGCTGGAACTGGGCGGCAAATCGGCGAACATCGTCTTTGCCGATGCCAATATCGACAATGCGGTTAACGGGGCGATCTCGGGCATTTTCGCGGCCACCGGCCAGACCTGCATCGCGGGTTCACGCCTTTTGGTGCAACGCGCCGTCCATGACCAGATGGTTGAGGGTGTCGTCAAGCTGGCCGGAACGGCGCGGATCGGCAACCCTGCAGACATGCAAACCCAAGTCGGCCCAATCACCACCCAGGCGCAGCGGGCCAAGGTTCTGTCCTACCTGGACATCGCACGCGGCGAAGGGGCCGAGGCGGTTCTGGGCGGCAAAGTGCCCCACGCCGAAGGTCTGCGCGATGGCTGGTTTGTGGAACCCACGATCTTCACCGGCGTCACAAACCAGATGCGCATCGCCCGGGAAGAGGTCTTCGGCCCGGTTCTGTCGATCATCCCCTTCGATGACGAAGACGAGGCCTATGCGATTGCCAACGACAGTCCCTATGGCCTTGCAGCCGGGCTTTGGACCTCTGACATCGCCCGCGCGTTGCGGGGCAGTGCAGCACTCGAGGCTGGCACCGTCTGGGTCAACTGCTACCGCGCAGTCAGCTACATGGCACCTTTCGGCGGCTACAAGCGCAGCGGCGTGGGTCGAGAGAGTGGACAAGAAGCGATCAACGCCTATCTGCAGACCAAGACCGTCTGGATCGACACCGTGGGATCCGTGGCCAACCCCTTCGTGATCCGCTGAAGGCATGCGGGACACTGCGCAGGAAAAGGTCGTCATCATTGGCGGGGCAATCATGGGCAGTTTTGCTGCGTGGTTCCTGCGCCGCGAAGGCTTTGCCGGTGAGGTCACGGTCATCGAAAAAGATCCGACCTATCGGTTCTGCTCGACCGCCTTGTCTGCCGCAGCGATCCGAACCCAGTTCGGCACACCGGTGAATATCCACATGAGCCTGTTCGGCGTAGGTTTCTTCCGCAAGATCAAGCAGACCTTCGGTCACGCCGCCGATATTGGCTATCGGGAAAAGGGCTATCTGATCCTTGGCGGGCCGGAAACGGTAGCCGCCCGCCGTGCCGCCGCCGTCATGCAGCGGTCCGAGGGGGCAGATGTGCTGGCTCTGACGCCGGACGAAATCGCGGCGCGTTTCCCTTACATGTCGATGGAGGGTGTGGGGATCGGCACCTTTGGTGCCACCGGCGAAGGCTGGTTCGACGCCTGGTCCCTGTTGTCGCTGGTGCGCGGGGCCGCGAAGGATCTGGGTGTGCGCTATGTTTCGGGTGAAGTGATTGGCTTCGATCTGTCTGGAGACCGGATTCGTGCGGTGCGTCTGAGGCAAAAGGCAAGCCTGCCCTGCGACTGGTGCGTTATGGCGGCAGGTGCCGCTTCGGGCGCATTGATGGCACACCTGGACCAGCCGCTTGCCGTCAGCCCGCGCAAACGCACGGTGTTCAGTTTCCGCGCGCCTTTGAAGGCAGCCAACTTTCCGATGCTGTTCGACAATTCGGGCATCTGGATTCGCGCCGAAGGCGAAGGCTTTATCGGTGGTGTCCAGCCGCCGGCTGACCGCGACCCAGATGCAACCGGCGATTTCGAACCCGATCACGCGTTGATGCAGGATGTATTCTGGCCCGCTTTGGCCACCCGGATCCCAGCAATGGAAGAACTGCGGCTGGACCGCGCCTGGGCGGGCCACTACGAGGTCAATGCGCTGGACCACAACGGCGTGATAGGCCTGCATGACGAAATAGCCAACCTTGTGCTGACTACCGGGTTCTCGGGGCACGGGGTGATGCATGCCCCCGCCGCCGGACGCGGTGTCGCCGAGACGATCCTGCACGGTAGATTTGTCAGTCTGGATCTGGCACCGCTTGGCTATCACCGAATCCGCTCGGGCACTCCGCTGCCAGAAAGCATCGTCTATTGAAGGAGGGGAATATGCGATTTTCTGGCAAGGTCATCGTCATCACCGGCGGCGCGCAGGGCATCGGGCGGGCGACCGCCGTGCGCTTCCTGTCCGAAGGGGCCAAGGTTGTCATCGCCGACGTGAATGCCGAACGGCTGGCAGCAACCGCGCGCGAAATCGGTTCGCCCGCCAACGTGCTTGGCGTCCTCACCGATGTCGCCCGCAAGGATCAGGTAGATGCCTTGATCGGCACGGCGGTCGCGTGTTTCGGCCGGATCGACGTCATGGTGAACAACGCGGGCATTGCCCCGGTGATGGCGTTCCTTGACGTCACCGAAGCGGTCTACGACCGCGTGCTGGAGGTGAACCTCAAGGGCGCCTTCCTTGGCACGCAAGCCGCCGCGCGGGCCATGATCGCACAAGGTCAGGGCGGCGTAATCATCAACATGTCTTCGATCAATTCGGGGTTGGCCAACCCCAACGTCGCCACCTACGCGATATCCAAGGGCGGCATGAACCAAGTCACCTCCACCGCCGCCGTGGCCTTTGCCTCGCATGGAATTCGGGTCTGCGGCGTCGGCCCCGGCACCATTGCGACCGAGATCATCAAGGGTGCATTCACCGAGCGCGCCGGCATGCACGCGATCCTTGCGCGCACCCCCTTGGGTCGTCTTGGTCAACCCGAAGAAATCGCCGGCGTGGTGGCCTTCCTCGCCTCGGATGACGCCTCCTACATCACCGGCGAAACGATCTATCCCGACGGCGGCCGCCGCATCTTGAATTACACCGTTCCGGTCAAGGAGTGATCGCCATGAACCCGGTCTTCGATAAGCTTCACCACATCTGCGTCGTTGTGCACGATATCGACAAGACCCAAGCCTATTACGATTCCATCGGCATCGGCCCATGGATCGCCTATCCGCCCCTGGTGGAATACGACGACCTCGACGTGCCAAGCCGCGAAGGCTTCATGGCCATGCAATACCGCATTTGCAACCTGCCGAATTTCCAGCTTCAACTCTGCCAGCCTGACCACAACCCAAGCCCGCAGCGCCTGCATCTGGATGCCAAGGGTGAAGGCGTGTTTCACCTCGGCTTCGAAGTGCCCGATGCCGATGCGGCGGAGGCTGCGGCTGGCATTCCGGTCATAATGAAGGGCCGCCGCGCGAACCGCACCGGGTTCACCTATTACGCCACCGCTGAACGCGCCGGAGTAACGCTTCTGACCCGCGCTCCGCCAGCTTTTCCTGCGACGCGAGGCCGGAATTCTGGTGATGATCGTGCTATTCTGTCTGGTGGTAGGTCTTGCCAAGCCACAGTTCCTGACGCTGACCAGCCTGCGGATCATCCTGCTGCTGACGCCGCTGATCCTGATGGGTGCGATGGGGCAAATGCTGGTTCTCGTGGCGCGGCATGTCGATCTGAGCATCGGCTCGATGCTGGGGTTTTCGGCCATGCTGACCGGCATGATGTTCAAGTTCCATCCGGAAATCTGGTGGCCCCTGGGGTTTGTTCTGGCGATTGGCACCGGCATCATCCTGGGGTTCATCAACGGTGTTCTGGTGACGCTGTTCCGCCTGCCTGCCATCATCGTGACACTTGGCACGCTGAACCTGTATCGCGGGCTCACCTACATCGTGTCCGACGCCAAGCAGATCGACCGGCAGTTCGTGCCATCAGCGCTGAAAGAAATGTCGCAAACGTCGCCCGTCCTCGGCATTCCGTGGATCATCTTCATGAGCCTTGGGATTGCCCTGCTGACCTATCTGTTCGTGATGCACTCTCAGGTAGGCAGGCAGATTTTCGCGCTGGGGTCCAACCCGGCGGCGGCACCTTTGCGCGGGATCAACGCAACAAAGGTGACGCTTCTGGTGTTTTCACTGTCCGGCGCTTTGTCGGGGTTGGCGGGGATCATGTACGCCAGCCGCTGGGGTTTTGTGAACCCGTCCAACACGGGATCAGGGTTTGAGTTTCAGGTGATTGCGGCGGTGGTGATTGGCGGGGTGTCGATCAACGGTGGCAGCGGATCGGTGCTGGGTACGGTGCTGGGGGTGTTGCTGCTGGGTTGCGTCGCCGCAGCACTACCCCTTCTGGGTATTCCGGGGACGACGCAGAATGCAATCTATGGCGCGGTCATCCTGGTGGCTCTGCTCATTGACCGGACGGTGCGCCAACAGGGACTGAAACGGACGACGATGAGGGCCGTGGCATGACGAACACCACAAGACACTCCGTGCTGATCCGCGAGGCGGCCGCGGCGCGACCTCGATGGCGGGTCCTGCTGTTCCGGCCAGAAACCATGACCTTCGTGCTGCTGATTGCAGGCCTGTTTGGCGCCAGCGCTCTGTCGCCGTATTTTCTGGACCTTGGCTATATCCTGAGCAGTTTCACCCTGTCTGCGGAATTCGCGATGGTGGCACTCGTCCTGACGATGGTGATTATCGCAGGTGAGATCGACTTGTCACCCGCATCGAACATGGCGCTTTCGGCCTGTCTGTTCGCCTACGCCCAGCAGGCAGGGGTGCCGATGCCGCTGGCCCTCCTGATCGGGCTCGGGTCGGGCCTGATCATGGGGGCGATCAACGGGGTCATGGTGATCGTGCTGCAACTTCCCTCGATCATCGTGACAATCGGCACGTTGACGCTCTACCGTGGCGTAGCCCAGGTGATCGCGGGCGACAAGTCCATCCGGGTGCCGGACTGGTTCATCGGGATCGACCGCTGGATGGTGCTGGGCATGCCGTCGACCGTGCTGATGTTCCTGATCCTTTCGGTGGTACTGGGGCTGGTGCTGGGCACGACGGTATTCGGTCGCCAGATATACCTGATCGGCACCAACGAAATCGCCGCCCGCCATGCCGGCATCCGCACCAAGCACATCAAGATGACCGTGTTTCTGGCGATGGGGCTGGCGAGTTCGATCGCCGGTCTGCTGACCGCGTCGCGGCTGGGGTCGGTGCGCTACGATCTGGGTCTGGGCGGCGAGTTGCAGATGGTGCTGATGGCGATGCTGGGTGGCACTTATATCTTCGGCGGCCGCGGCTCCATCCTTGGCACCTTTCTGGCGGCGTGGCTTCTGGTGGTAGCCTCAACCGGCATGACCGTCGCCAATCTGCTGCCCGCCGTTCAACTGACCGTGTTAGGCATTCTGCTGATCGTCTCCATCATCGCGACCAACGCAATCTATTCCCGCACCCAAAGGTAGCAGGCGCATAGCCGGCCAACCGGCGTCCAACCAGTCGCCGGCCAACCGGCATCCAACCAGTCGCCGGTCAACCGGCACCCAACGAGGAGGAAACAAAGTGAAGAAATCCATCCTATCCGGTCTGACGCTTGGCCTGGCCTTGGCAGCCAGCATGGCTTTTGCGGACCCGGTCAAAATCGACTATATCGGCAAGAACACCGGCAATCCGTATTTCGACAGCATCACCGGCGGCTTCAAGGACGCCTGCGCCAAGAAAGGCTGCGAGTTTGAATTCGTGGCCCCCGCAACCGCCGAAGCCACCTCGCAAATCCCGATCATCGAAGCGCAAATCCAGCGCGGCGTGAATGTGATCGGGATTGCGCCCAACAGCCCGGACGCGCTGAACGAAGTGCTGGACAAGGCAAAGGCCAAGGGCATTCTGGTGATCACGGTCAATGGCGATCTGGTTGGCAACGAAGGCCACCGCGCCGCCACGATCCTGCCGGTCGACTTCACCAAAACCGGCCCGAGCCAGGTTGAGCTGATGGGGTCGATGATTGGCTACAAGGGCGACATCGCCATCCTGTCTGCCACCACCGAAGCCCCCGACCAGAACAACTGGATTGCCGCGATGGTCAACACGTTGAAGAAGGATGCGAAATACAAGGACATGAAGCTGGCCGCCACGGTTTACGGGGATGACCAGCCAGAGAAATCCACTACGGAAATGGAATCGCTGCTGGCCAACTATCCGAACCTCGTGGGCGTGATTGCGCCGACGACGGTGGGGATCGCGGCTGCCGTGCAAGTCGTGCAGTCGCGCGGCATTGCCAAAACCGTTCATGTGACGGGTCTGGGCCTGCCGAGCGAGATGCGCGATTTCGTCAAGGATGGCACGGTTTCGGCGTTCCAGCTTTGGTCACCCTATAATGAAGGCTGGCTGGCGGTCTACTTTGCGATGGGTGTGCTTGACGGGTCGGTCAAGAACGCAGTCGGCGCGAAGTTTGACGTGCCGAACCTTGGCATGATCACGATCGGCGACAAGAATGCGATGAATACCCAAGCCGAACTGACCAACTTCGACGCGAAGAACATCGACGATTTCCACTTCTGGAAACATCTGTCCACTGGGGCATCGGGCCAATCCGGTGTCCCAGTGGCGCTATATCCAAACAGGACGACGCTATGAACCAGTACGATCTGAAAGGCCGCGTTGCGGTCATCACCGGTGGCGCCCAGGGCATAGGCTTTGCGGTGGCCAAGCGGATGGCGGCCTCCGGGGCAAGCATTGCTATCTGGGACCGCGATGAAGATCTGGCGAAACAGGCGGCCGCCGAACTTGGCCCTGACGCGCGCGCATACGGTGTCAATGTCACGGATGGTCCCGGCCTTGCAGCCGCTGCCATGGCGGTTCGATCTGCCCAGGGGCCGATTGCGGTCCTGGTCACCAGTGCCGGGATCGCGGGCAACAATGCCAAGGTGGTGGACTATGATCCGGCGGAGTGGCAGCGCATCCTCGACATCAATCTGACCGGAACCTTCAACACCTGTCGGGCCGTGCTGCCGCAGATGGTGGAACAGAACTACGGTCGTATCGTCACGGTAGCCTCGATTGCCGGAAAAGAGGGCAATCCCAACGCCGGCGCCTATTCCGCCTCGAAAGGCGGTGTGATCGCGCTGACCAAGTCGATGGGCAAGGAGAATGCGAGCCAGAACATCGCGGTGAACTGCGTGACGCCCGCCACCGCCAAAACCCGCATTCTGGATTCGCTGACGCCTGCCTTTATCGACTACATGCTGTCGCGCATCCCCCGCGCCCGGTTTCTGGAGGTGGATGAAGCTGCCAGCATGATCACCTGGCTGTGCAGCGCCGAAAATTCCTTCACCACCGGCGCGGTTTTCGACCTGTCGGGCGGGCGGGCGACCTACTAAGGCCCGGCGGACCCACGACTTCACGACAGCGCCCCGCCACCTTGCCGAAGTCCTGGGCCCAGGGCGTTTGGTCCGCTTTTTTTGGACTTCTGTCGGATTTCATCCGTTGTTCGCATCTGACATAATGCCCAGAGATCAGGCGGGAGGTTGTCATGGTGGGAGGAGTCGACGGCGTGGATCATGCTTTGGCCCGCCTTATTGGTTTTTTCGCGCATTTCCGCTGTCGTGTCGCAGTTCGAAATCGACAGCTTGGCTAGACCCAGACCGACACTGGCAAGGTCTGACACAGCCCCCCTCTCCGCGAATTGCCGCAAACCCGCCTTGGCACGCCAATGCCGTCGGGCGCGCGGTTACATATCAGTGCCCCCGAATATCACAGCGATTTGAGTTGTGTTAGTTTCGGAGTTTGCTACTCGTTCAAGTTGTGGGGGATGTTCTGACTTATCAGATATGTGCCGACTATAGCGTCCATTGCTCGTGCAAGGGAAATAGGCAAGCAGTTCTACTCTGTTATTGGTCCTTCTCAAGGACTAACCATAGTTAGCGGAGAGAAAGTATATCAAAGGTGCAAAACGCGTGCTAAAGGCACGCCTTCACGTTTAAAATATCTTTCGCGACGATCACTGACTGCCTACTGCATTCAGCTTGTGCAGAGAATTATGAGTCCGCTATGAAAGACAACCCACTCGCGATCCGATCGACACGCAGCTTTGCTCGAATGTCTTTTGCGTTCGCGGGTATTGCGCCATTCATCTTATTTGGGATTGTGCTGATTACTTGGCTCACTATCTCTGCAACCCAATACTGAGACAGTACGCAATATGCCTTTCGACTTCACTTTCAGCGTGACGAGATTGAGTGGTTCGACCACAGCGGCTGCCAATCCTCACTGTTCCCCGAGCTATTGCACTTCGTTGATGTTCTGTTAGTGCCTTTCTGCACGGCCATATTCGCCCTTCCAATCGTAGGAACATTACTTACTTGGTTAGGCACTGAGTCTTCTGATTCGACGAATAAAGAGATGCCGTCACCAAGAAAATCGACTGTGCGGGTTCCTCTGGCGAAAGTCATCACTATGGCGGTGTTCACGCCCGCCTTTGTCGTGTTTGGGGCGCACGGACTGACCGACGTAGGCATCTATACGTACGATGCACGAGTATCAAATATTCTCTGCCAAGCGCCCGGGTTGTTTATTGCTATTCAGGCCGCAACGCTGGCAGGACTGGCTTATCTATCCCTTCTCCCGTCACTATTTCTTTTGATGATCGGCAGATGGGGAATGGTTACCATTCACTCGATTTGGAGGAAGTGGATGTCAAAATCTACAGACCTGAATTGAAGAGTATAGGAAAATCTTGCACGGGGAATGCAGGACGGAATCTTGCTCAATATATGTTTGATGTAATCGGGAGTGAATGGAATGGGTAGCGAAGCCACCACGGCAATGGATAAATCCAATACAATTACCGGAGAAGTGGCCGCCGCATGGGATGCGGCCTTCAAAAGTGCCGGTTTGGCAACCGGCATTCAAACTGCAAAGGATGTAACAGAAGCCATAGGAAGTTATGCAGTGCGGTCCGCTATCGGCGTTTTGAGCGGGTTGGCCACCGGATCACCGGCGACCGTACCGGTCAGAGCAACGCGCGCGGCGTGGGCTGGGAATAGGTCTATGTCTGCATCGACGACGCCTCGCGGGTGGCGGTGACCGGCATCTATCCCGACGAAAAGGCGGTGCGCGCCATCGCCGATCTGACGGCAGAGCTGCGGCGGGTGAAGAAGGAACTGGTCCGCGTCACCGAGGAACGTGACATATTAAAAAAGGCCGCCACGTACTTCGCGCGCTGCTCCCGGTGAAGTACGGGTTCATCAGAGATCATCGGGCCATGTTTTCCGTGCGCTTGATGTGCCGGGTGCTGATGGTGCACGTTAGCGGATTTTACGCATGGCTTAAGGAACCGTTAAGCCTGCGCGCGCAGGAAGATTTGCGCCAAACGGACCTGATCCGACAAGCCTGGACCGACTGTGGCAAGGTTTACGGCTATCGCAATGGTAATCCCCCCATTTTTGACGGGGTGCTTTCGCAGAACTTACGCGGCCATTTTCAGTTTCTGGGCGGGTGTGATGCCACCGATGCCCATGTTCGGGCGGTCGTTGTTGTAAGTCCATAGCCATTGCGTGGCGAAGTCCTGAGCCTCCTCGATGCTTTCGATGATGTGCTGGTCGAGCCATTCATGCCGGACGGTGCGGTTGTAACGCTCGATGTAGGCCGAGGGCCGAAGCCTGATCCGGCAGCGCAACGCCATCGAAGATCGGGCAGTTGAATTGCTGGGTGAGCGACCCGATTATCCGCTGCTGCGCACCATTCCCGGGATCGGGCCGATCAACGCACTGACTATTCTGGCCGAGACCGGTGACCTGCGGCGGTTCCGTCATCACCGGCAGTTTCTGAAGTTCTGCGGGATGGATTTGGCAACTGTCCGATCCGGCATGTTCCGCAGTCGAAGCAAGATCTCCAAATATGGAAATGCTCGCCTCCGGCGCATGCTGTGGCTGGCAGGGCAAACCGCAGTCATGAAGAAAGCAAACAGCTTCCGGGACAAGTTCGAACGCTACATCGCTCAGGACCGCCATAACCCGGATTTGCGCCGCAAAGCCTATACCGCCATCGCGGCCAAGATGGCACGCACCATTCACGCCGTGATCAAATCCGGCGAACCCTATCGCCCCTTCTTCGAAGGGGTGAGCCCAGGCGGAAGGACCCCTCTCTGTAGAGCCGTGGAGGCAGGTTCCTGACCTCGTAGATAATGTTTGGGCCTTCCGCTTGGGATTTAGGATCTCGTCTTAAGGACGGTGAGGGCGGCAACCTGGCCGACCCTGTATTTGCTATGGGACAGACCACTTCTTGACGGCGGAGCCCGCCTGGGCAACTATCTTCAAGGTATCCGGTCGCTCGGATGCCCCGTGATCTGACGCCCTAAACAGCGTCTTGCTCCCGAGCTAGGACGTTATCGGAGATGATCATCATGGGTTTTCCCCGGCGTTCGATGATCGCAGCCAGTTCCCGTGCCACCCGGGCACCGGACAGCGATGTGTTGGCCACGAGCG
>JAYTQA010000005.1:0-5648 GCA_043746955.1 bacterium
ACCCGGCAACCGGCGCCGCTTCTGCCCGCATCGGGCGGCCACCGCGCCAATGCGATCCCGTCGGGCGACCTGCACCTTGCCTGCACCCGAGGCCCGTGCAGAGGCCAAACCCTCACCCTTCTGCAAGCTCGCGGCGCAGGTCCAGGCCACAACCACAGCCTGACCACCGCGCAAAAGCGGACAGCGCCCTTATGGTCGGCTGATGCAATAGTGTCATAGTCGCCGCCCGCGCAAAAGCGGATCGCGCGGC
The DNA here is from genome assembly GCA_043746955.1 of bacterium. GTDB lineage: Bacteria > Pseudomonadota > Alphaproteobacteria > Rhodobacterales > Rhodobacteraceae > Stagnihabitans. Next base: position 251 of record JAYTQA010000005.1, read on the forward strand.
ACTACACCATCTCGACCGTGTAGCTTTCAATCACCGTGTTGGCCAACAGCTTGTCGCACATGATTTTCACGGCGGCTGTGGCGGCAGCCGCATCCGTTTCGGCAAGGTCCAGCTCGATCACCTTGCCTTGGCGCACGCCGTTCACCCCGCCAAAGCCCAGAGTACCCAGCGCAAAACGCACCGCCTCGCCCTGCACATCCAGGACCCCGGCTTTCAGCATCACGGTCACTCGGGCTTTCATCGCGGTCCTCCGGTTTCAGATCGGGCGGCGTTCAACGGGCGGCTTAAAGCGGTTTGCGTTTGATAAGACTCAAACAACCGCTTTACGCCTTGGTTTTTGCGCGCATTTCATCCGAAAACCGCGTCACACTTTTCGGAATGCGCTTTAGTTGATCAAGGTCGGCTTGGGCGCATGGGTGACGTTGGACGGCAAAACCCCCAGACGGCGCGCAAGTTCGGTATAGACATCGGCCAAAGGTCCGGGTTCGGACGGGGCGGCCGCACCTTCCACCCGGCGCAGGTCCCACAAACGGCAACTGTCGGGGCTGATTTCATCCGCCACGATCAGGCGCATGTAATCGCCCTCCCAGATCCGGCCAACCTCAATGCGGAAATCGGCCAGACGGATGCCGACGCCCAGCATCACGCCAGACAGAAAGTCATTCACCCGCAGCGCCAATGCGATGATGTCATCGAGGTCTTGCTGGCTGGCCCAGCCGAAGGCAATGATATGCTCTTCGCTCACCAAAGGCGCATTCAGGCTCGGGTCTTTGTAGAAATATTCGACAATCGGGCGCGGCAGCGGCGTGCCCTCGGGTATTCCCAGCCGGGTCGACAAATCCCCGGCGGCAAAGTTGCGCACCACAACTTCCAGCGGCACAATCTCGGCCTCGCGCACCAGTTGTTCGCGCATGTTGATCCGGCGGATGAAATGGGTCGGCACGCCGATCGAGTTCAACCCGGCCATGAAGAATTCCGACAGGCGGTTGTTCAGCACACCCTTGCCTTCGGAGGCCAGGTTCTCGCCCTCGGTCGCGGTCGGGCCAGCCGCACCTTCGTCCTTGAAATACTGCACCAAAGTGCCCGGCTCCGGCCCTTCATACAGGATCTTCGCCTTGCCCTCGTAAATCTTCTTGCGCCGTGCCATGAACGCCTCGAACCCTTCGGGGGCGCGCGCATGCCCTTAGCGGCACCGTGGGCGCCGGCCCCTCTTCATGGCGGCTATATGCCAAGCCCATTGCCCCGGCAAGGCGGAACACCCGCAAGCGCGCCTCACCCGGCCCACAATAGCAGGGGTGGAAAACACCGGCTTGCTCTTGCGATAACCGGCGGCGGAGGGCATATGAATGGTCAGACAAAACGTGCAGCCGGGGGCCAGACCATGACCACGTTCGATGAACGCGAACACGCATTCGAAGCCAAATTCGCTCTTGATGGCGAAATGCAGTTCCGCGCCGAGGCGCGGCGCAACAAGCTTTTGGGCCTGTGGGCCGCTGGCCTGTTGGGCAAAGTGGGTGACGCGGCTGCGGCCTACGCGATAGAGGTCGTGAATTCCGACTTTGAAGAAGCCGGCGTTGAAGATGTCGTGCGCAAGGTCGCGGGCGATCTGGGGGCGAAATCCAATCCCGCAGAGGTGCGCGCCAGGCTGGTTGAACTGCTGACCGTGGCCAAAACTCAGTTGATGACCGAACTTTGACCAAGGAGCCTGCCTTGGCCCAGGACCTGCTGTCCCGCCTTCTCGCGTCGCGCGACTGGCTGTTGGCCGACGGTGCTACCGGCACCAACCTGTTCAACATGGGGCTGGCGTCGGGCGAGCCGCCGGAGTTCTGGAACACCGACCAGCCCGACCACATCCGCACCCTGTACCGCGGCGCGGTAAATGCCGGGTCGGACCTGTTCCTGACCAATTCCTTCGGCGGCAACGCGGCGCGGTTAAAGCTGCACAACGCCCAGGGCCGGGTGCGGGAGTTGAACCGGGTGGCCGCCAGTCTGGGCCGCGAGATTGCCGATGCAGCCGGGCGTGATGTTGTGGTGGCGGGCTCGGTTGGTCCGACGGGAGAGATTTTCCAGCCGATGGGCAACATGACCCATGAGCTGGCGGTCGAGATTTTCCATGAACAGGCCGAAGGCTTGAAAGAGGGCGGTGCTGACGTCCTCTGGATCGAAACCATGTCGGCATTCGAGGAATATGCGGCGGCGGCTGAGGCTGCTGCCCGGGCCGGGATGCCGTGGTGCGGCACGATGAGTTTCGATACCGCCGGCCGCACCATGATGGGGATCACTTCGGCCTCGATGGCGGCAAAGGTCGAAAAGATGGCCAACCCGCCGCTGGCGTTTGGCGCGAATTGCGGGGTTGGCGCGTCAGACCTGATGCGAACAGTTTTGGGGTTCGAGATGACCGGGACGTCGCGCCCGATCATCGCCAAGGGCAACGCCGGTATCCCCAAGTATCACGACGGCCATATCCACTATGACGGCACACCGGCGTTGATGGCGGAATATGCCGTGCTGGCGCGGGATGCGGGCGTCAGGATCATCGGCGGCTGCTGTGGCACGATGCCGGACCATCTGGCCGCGATGCGGCGGGCGTTGGAAACCAGGCCAAAGGGCGCAAAACCCACGCCGGCGGATATTCAAGCGAGGCTTGGGGCGTTCTCCTCAGCGTCCGATGGCACCGGCGATACCTCGAACGACCCCAAACGCGAACGGCGCGGACGGCGCGGGTGAGGGTGGGGTGGGGTTCAACCCCACCTTACGCCGACGCCCAGCTTGGTAAGACGCAGCCCTATCTGGTTAATGGAAAATGAACAAAAAATCTCAACCCATTGATTTATAATGATTTTCAAAAGTGTCCACTTGTGGACGCCCCAAATTTCAAAGGTTTTCGATCCGCTTTGTCCTGTAAAGCGGGGTCAACCCCACCTTTTTTCGGGCCTTCGGCGGGCGGAAACCAAGCCTACAAGTCAAACCCCATCTGCGCCCCATCGGTGGTGGGCACCCGAAACAAATCCGTCCGCAGCGGCGGCTGTGGCCGGTCCAGCCCCAGCCGGGTGATCGCCACATGGAAGCGCCGCGCCATCAGGTCGGCCCAGATCCCTTCGCCCCGGAACCGTTTGCCCCATTCGGCATCGTAGTCCTTGCCGCCGTGTAGCTCCCTCACCCGCGCCATGACTTTGGCGGCGCGGTCGGGGTAGTGGGTGGCGAGCCAGTCCTGAAACAGCGGTGAAACTTCGCGCGGCAAACGCAGGCTGATGAAACTGGCAGCCACCGCCCCGGCCGCCGCCGCCGCGTCGATGATCGGCTCCAACTCGTGATCCGACAGACCGGGGATCATCGGCGCCACCATCGCCCGCACCGGGATACCCGCTGCGGTCAGCCGCCGGATCACCTCCAGCCGCCGCTTGGGGCTCGCGGCGCGAGGTTCCATCCGCCGCGCCAGCACCGGGTCGAGCGTCGTCACCGACACGCCCACCCGCGTCAGGCCCGCCCTGGCCAGAGGCACCAGCAAATCCATGTCACGCTCAATCAGGGTGCCCTTGGTGGTGACGGCCACCGGATGCTGAAACGCCAGCAGCATCTGCAACACCGCGCGCATCACGCCATACTCCGCCTCAATCGGCTGATAGGGGTCGGTGTTGGTGCCGATGGCGATGGTGGCGACTTTGTAGGATTTAGACCGGAGCTCCCTTTCAAGCACCTTCGCAATGCCGGGCCGCGCGATCAGGCGGGTTTCAAAATCCAGGCCGGGCGAGAGGTTCAGATAGGCATGGGTCGGCCGTGCAAAGCAGTAGATGCAGCCATGCTCGCACCCGCGATACGGATTGATCGAGCGGTCAAACGGCAGATCGGGTGAGGTGTTGTAGGTGATGGCCGAGCGGGGCGCTTCAAGGCGCACCTCGGTCCGCACCAGCCGCTCCTCCTCAGGAATATCCCAGCCGTCGTCGTATGCCACGCGCGCGGTGCCCTCAAACCGGCCGGTGTCATTGCTGCCCGCGCCGCGCGCGCGCAGTTTCTGGCCGGGGCGGATGCTGTTTTCCTTGAGTTCCATCCGGCTATTCTGGAACATATAAGGAACATTGACCAGACAATTCGCAGCCTCCCGCTCTTGCTGTCGCCAATCATTCGGGGCATGTCGCTAAGGGAAAAGTCGCAGGCTGCCTTTGGCTCCATTGACAACGAAATGCCCGAAGGAGCCGCAGCATGGCCGACGACGAAATCATCCTCTCCGAACTTTCTGACGATGAACTTGTCCTGCAAATGCATGATGACCTCTACGACGGGCTGAAGGAAGAGATTGAAGAGGCGGTCAACCTGCTGATCGCGCGTGGTTGGGCACCTTATGACGCGCTGACCAAGGCTTTGGTCGCGGGCATGACGATTGTGGGCGCTGACTTCCGCGACGGCATTCTGTTCGTCCCCGAAGTGCTGCTGGCCGCCAACGCGATGAAGGGCGGCATGGCCATCCTGAAGCCCCTGCTAATTGCCACCGGGGCACCTCGGATGGGCAAAATGGTGATCGGCACAGTGAAGGGCGACATTCACGACATCGGCAAGAACCTGGTCGGCATGATGATGGAAGGTGCGGGCTTTGAGGTCCGCGACCTGGGCATCAACAACTCGGTCGAGAAATACCTGGCGGCTTTGGAAGAAGAAAAGCCCGATATCCTGGGGATGTCGGCTCTTTTGACCACCACGATGCCCTATATGAAAGTCGTGATCGACACGATGAAGGAAAAAGGCATGCGGGAGGATTACATCGTTCTGGTCGGCGGCGCGCCATTGAATGAGGAATTCTCCAGAGCCATCGGGGCAGATGCCTATTGCCGCGACGCGGCGGTCGCTGTGGAAACCGCCAAGACCTATATGGCGCGCAAGCACAACCGCCCGAACATCTGAGGTCCGCGCCGTTTGCTGACCGCCCCGGGTTTACCGCCTGGGGTTCTGCTTTTGCGGCTTGGCAATCCGCCGCGATGCCCCCATCTTGCGTTCAGCGAGGAGACCATGGCCGATCTGTTGCCGACCCAACTGCCCGCCCGACTGCCGGACGACACCACGTTGACTGAGGCTGGTCTTGCCGCCAGCCATCAGGGCCGTGTCCTGCTGATCGCCTGCGGGGCGTTGGCGCATGAGGTGTTGGCTGTCATCAAAGCGAATCGCTGGAGCCACATGGACCTGCAATGCCTGCCCGCCAAGCTGCACCTCTACCCCCAGAAAATCACCGGCGAAGTGGCGCGTGTAGTGGCGGAATCTCGGGGCACTTACGCGACGATCTTCATCCTGTATGCCGATTGCGGCACCGGCGGCTTGTTGCAGGAAAAGTGCAAGGAACTGGGCGTCGAGATGATCGAAGGCCCGCATTGCTATTCGTTTTTTGAAGGCAATGCGGAGTTTGCAACCC
>JAYTQA010000006.1:0-5638 GCA_043746955.1 bacterium
TCGGGGTCGGCGGTATCTTCGTTGAAAGTGGTTTCCTTGGAGATCGACTTGAGTTTCTCGTCCCGGGTGACGCGGCGGTGGTCTGCACCTTTGGCGAGGTGATACAGGCGGTCGCCCATCTGGCCGAACCGGGCGGCAAGGTCGGCGCGGTCCCAGCGGAGCAGGTCGGCGATGGTGCGGATGCCGGCTTGGTCCAGCGCGGTTTGGGTGGCGGTGCCCACGCCCCAGATGATCCGGACCGGCTTGGTTTGCAGGAAGCTTTGGGTTTCGGCGCGGCCCACGATGGAAAAGCCGCGCGGTTTGTCGAGGTCGGAGGCGATCTTGGCGAGGAATTTGTTGTGGGAAAGGCCGATCGAGCCGGTGACGCCGATCTGGGTTTCCATGTCCCGGGTCAGCTTCGCCAGCATGACGGCGGGCGGGTGGCCGTGCAGACGCTCGGTGCCGGTCAGGTCGAGAAAGGCTTCGTCGAGGGAGAGCGGTTCGATGGCAGGCGTCAGATGCTCCATCAGCGCGCGGATTTGGCGCGAGGTGTCGACATAGACCGACATCCTCGGTTTGACGACCACGGCCTGCGGGCAGAGCTTCAGCGCCTGAAACATCGGCATGGCCGATCTTACGCCGTGGATCCGGGCAAGGTAGCAGCAGGTCGAGACGACGCCCCTGGTGCCACCGCCGACGATGACCGGCTGGTCGCGGAGTTCGGGGTTGTCGCGTTTCTCGACCGATGCATAGAAGGCGTCGCAGTCCATGTGGGCGATGGCGAGAGTTTCAAGTTCGGGATGGCTGGCCACGCGGGGGCTGCGGCAGGCGGGGCAACGCGGGCCGGAGGGAAACTGGGTGAGGCAGTCGCGGCAGAGAGCGGGCATGATGGGGGGAGTATGTGCGGGATTTTAGTGTCTGTCCACATGTGGACGCTTTGTGAAATATAGCAATATCAATGGTTTATAATTTTTTATTCATCTTTTGTTAGGATTTGCCGATGGCGGAAAGCTGCCCTGAGCCTTCCAGCCACGGGCCAAGCTTGGGCTAGGGCGGGATGATGTTTGATGGAAACATCATCCCGCCCCAGGTTTTCAGTGGCCGCGTGATTGATGAGGAAAACCGCGTGCCACTTTTCCGCATCACGCTTTAATACTTCGGCTGAAACAGGCGTTCGACATAATCCATCACGTCATCCATCACCCCGTTGCGCCGCGCCTCGGGGCCGGAGAAGCATAGTGCATAACCCTGCGGCGTCGCCTCGCGGCGGATGGTCAGGCCCTGTCGAAGCTCCAACAGCCGCCGGGGACGGGAGGGGCTGGTGGCGGTGGCAGGGATATCCTCCTCGCCCCGCTCCGCCTCGGCTAGCGTCGGCAGCAGGACGGTCCATTGGGTCGCAAAGCTTTTGCCGTGGGTTTCCTTGAGGATGTGCTGGATCAGGTCGGTAAAGCCGCCCCGAAGTGCGGCAGCGAGGCGGAGGAGATGGCGTTCGGCCATAACCTCGGGTGTGGAAATCTGGCCAGCGAGCAGGTCCACCACGGAGGCCACGGCGCGGAACCGGGCGCGTTTCTGGCGGCTGGCTGTGGGGTACAGGCGGGTCACCGCCTCGTCCAGCGTGGCGAAATGACCCTCTTCAACCACCTGCACCAGAATGCGGCCCTTGTCCCAAGGGCTCGGGTCGGCCCGGATTTCATTTTCGGCGATCATGGTGGCGATGGCGTCGGGAATGTCGCGCGGCGTGCGGATGAAGGCCGGGATGTTAGCCCAGGCTTCCGGGTTCAGCCGGGCCAGATTCTGATGCGCGGTCAGGCGGCGGAGGCCGGAGATGAGGCCGTAAAGCTGGCCGTCCTCGGTTGGCGTGGACAGGTGCCAGACTTCGATGGGCTGGCGGAGGCCGCTTTCGGCGATGGAGAACTGGAGTTCATTGAGGGCATCCGTGTCGAAGGCGCTGCGGTCGCGGGGGAGGGCTGCGGGGTTGATGGCGGCGAGAGGGATAGCGGTTATTTGCATAGGGTATCTCCTTTTTGGGGAGGATAACGCAGGGGGGCAGGGTGTTGCGGGAATGATGGAGTTGCGCGCGGCGCAGGAAGAGGGCAGGTTGGGTCGATATTTCAAGGAGTCCCCCCATGTCCGGCGGCAGTATCGTTTTCCTCGCGCTTGCGGCGCTGATCGTCGTGGCACTGTTCAAGGCGGTCCGCATCGTGCCGCAAAGTATGAAATATGTGGTGGAGCGGTTTGGCAGGCTCCATGCCGTTCTGGGGCCCGGGATCAACTTTACGGTGCCGTTTCTGGACCGGGTGGCGCATAAGGTGAGCGTGTTGGAGCGGCAGTTGCCGCTGGCGCATCAGGATGCGATCACGACGGACAACGTGCTGTTGAAGGTGGAAACCTCGGTGTTCTACCGGATCACCGAACCGGAGAAGACCGTCTACCGGATCAAGGATGTCGATGCGGCGATTGCGACCACGGTCGCCGGGATCGTGCGGTCCGAGATTGGCAAGATGGAGCTGGACCATGTGCAGTCCAACCGCAACGAGCTGACCGCCAGTATCCGCGAACATGTGCGGGCGATGGTGGATGACTGGGGGATCGAGGTGACGCGGACCGAGATCCTCGATGTGGCGTTGGACGATGCCACCCGCCATGCGATGATGCAGCAACTGAACGCGGAGCGGGCGCGGCGGGCTCAGGTGATGGAGGCCGAGGGGGCGAAGCGGTCGGTCGAGCTGGCGGCGGATGCCAACCTTTATGCCGCCGAGCAGGGGGCCAAGGCGCGGCGCGTGCTTGCGGATGCCGAGGCTTATGCGACCCAGGTGATCGCGGTCGCCATCAAGGAAAACGGGATTGAGGCCGCGCAATATCAGGTGGCGTTAAAGCAGGTCGAGGCGCTGACTGCGGTGGGCAAGGGTGAGGGCAAGCAGTTGGTGATCGTACCCGCCGCGGCTTTGGACGCCTTTGCCAATGCGTTTGGCATGCTGAAGGGGCGCTAGATGGAGATCTGGACGATCTGGTGGGTGTGGGTGGTGGCGGGCGTGGCCTTGGGCCTGTTGGAGATTGTGGTGCCGGGGTTTGTTTTCTTAGGCTTTGCGGTTGGGGCCGGGGTGACCGGTCTGTTGGTGTTGGCGGGCTTGGCACCGGGCAATGTGGCGCTGTTGGCGCTGGTGTTTGCGGTGCTGTCACTGGTGGCCTGGATTTTGCTGCGGCGCGCGGTCGGCGTGACGCGCGGGCAGGTCAAAATCTGGCACAAGGATATCAACGACTGATCCGCCTGAGACTACGGGGGGGGGCGGTCTGGCGTTGGGTGAACGCGATGGGGGTCTGGGCCTTTGGGACTGGCAGGCAGCCGGGCAGGCTGGCGCGCGGGCAAATGGGGCAAAATGGCCGGGGCGGGCTAAATTTTTGCGGTCCAGACCCGGTAGCGGCCCTGCCCGGTCACCTCGCGCACCAGATCGCGCGCTTGCAGGAGGGCGAAGTTGCGCAGGATAGTGGCTTTGTTGGCCCCGATGACGCCTTCAGCCATCGGTGAGGTGACCATCGGCCAGTCGGTCAGAACCTGAACCAGCATTGCGGGCGTGCGGCCATGGTGATCGGCCAGAGCGAGGCTGGCCTTGTGCTGCCATGCGCTGACCCGGTCCAGATGCAACAGGGCGGCCCGGGTAGCGCTGGTTGCCCCGCTGATCCAACTGGCGAACCGGTCGTGCGCTAAGTGACCCTGCGCAAGTGTCTTGCCCGTCCTGGCTTGCGGCACAAAGCCGCCGTCAGCCCCGGCGCGCCCCATGGCTGCGGCAAGACGGCTGGCCAAAACACCGGCCTCGACCGCCCGGGTCGGCCCGCCTTGCCCCAGCATCTGCCAGCCTTGCGCCACGGCGGCGGCTTGGGTTGCCGGGTGCAGATGCGCGAGGCTTGCCGCCAGCAGGACCAGATCCTGAACCTCGGCCGGCAGGCCTTGCCGGCCCAGAAAGCTTGCGAGCGCCGCACCCTCAGACAAATCAAGGCGGGGGGCGGGGCCGCCCGCGAGCCTGCGCAGCGCAAAGGATGCCCGCGCCAGACCCGGCGCATCGTCCTGCACGCCGCTAAGGCGCAGCACCTGCCACAGACCCAAGCGACCTTCAGAAACCCTATCGCCCACGGCCCAGCTGAGGTTGGCCGCCTCGGTCAGCGCAAGTCGGTGGCGCAGGCCCGGCGCGCCGGTGCGCAAGCGTTCCTCCAATGCGCCATAAAGCAGCGCGAGGTGGGCAAGTTCGGCAGACAGTGCGGCCTGGGCATCAGCCCAAGATCGCGGGTCGATCAGCTTGCGATGCTGGACCTGCGGCAAGGGCGCGCGCGTGGGTTCGTCATCGTTGGCATCGGGCAGAAACCAAGGCGCATCCGGCGGCGCATCATAGGGGCCGATCGGGGTTTGGCTGGCATCAAAGCGGTTGGGGGGTCGGGTCGCCATCAGCGGAGTTTGACGCGAAGGCCGGGGCCACTCAAGCCTTTCCGCGTGAAGGGGTGTGGCGGCAGTGGGCAAGGCGCAGGTGGGTTGAAATCGGCGGGCGGCGTGGTAGCGTTTTCGGAGCTTGCGCGCTCGGGTAGGCGCGGTTTTGCGGAGGGTTTGGCGATGGTGTTCCGGCTTTATGAAAACCCCGGTTGGGGGTCGGCCATTGTCGAGGTGCAGTTGGCGTTTTACCAGCTTGCCTATGAGATGGTCACGGTGGGCGATTTGTATGATGACCCGGCGGCGCGGGCGGCCTTGGCGCCGGTGAACCCATTGGTGCAGGTGCCGACACTGGTGATGGCGGATGGTCAGGTGATGACGGAAAGTGCCGCGATCACCCTGCTGTTGGCCGATATGACCGGGAGCGAGGCTTTGGTGCCGGGGGCTGCGGCCAAGGAGCGGGCGGCGGCGGCGGTTTGGGCGCTGCCAGCGGTGGCAGAGGCCTATCGGCGCAACTTTGACTGAAATGAATTTCATCGGGACCAAGCTGGCTTTGGTAGGGGAAGGGCTGATCCTGACCTATCTGCGCGATGACTTTGCGCATATTCCGTGGCCGGGGCTGTGGGATTTGCCGGGCGGCGGGCGGGAAGGCGATGAAGCGCCCGAGGCTTGTGTGCTGCGCGAGTTGGCGGAGGAATTTGGCTTGGCGTTTGGGCCGGACCGCCTGATCTGGCGGCGCGAGCTGCCTGCGATGCTGGATGCCGCCCAAGCGTCTTGGTTCTTTGCCGGGCGGATTGCAGCGGCCGAGATTGCGGCGATCCGGTTTGGCGATGAAGGCCAGCATTGGCGGATGATGCCGGTGGCGGAGTTTCTGGCGCACCAAGGCGCGGTGCCGGAGTTGCAGCGGCGGGTGCGGCTGGCGTTAGGCGAGTTGGGCTGGCTTTAGAGCGTGATGAGGAAAAGTGGAATCCGGTTTTCCTCAACAATCGCGCGACCACTGAGACTCCTGAGCATGACGATGTTTCTATCAAACGTCATCATGCTCTAGGTCCGGTTGGGCTGGCGGCTGGCTTGGCTCAGATCGCCCACGATGGCCAGTGCGGCGGCACGGGGGTTGGCGGCTTGCCAGATCGGGCGACCCACGACGACATGGTCGGCCCCGTCCGCGATGGCTTGGTAGGGGGTGGCGGTGCGTTTTTGGTCACCGGCCTCGGTGCCGAGGGGCCGCACACCGGGGGTGAC
>JAYTQA010000007.1:0-5620 GCA_043746955.1 bacterium
GACCCTATTCCAAGGATTGCACGGCCATCGCGCGGGCAATCTCGACCCGGACCAGTTTGCGGATGTTACGCGTGATGCGTTCGCCCAGATCGCCCTGCAATTCGGCGCGCAGCAAATCCCGGACCAGTTCGCGCAGGACCGCTTCGGAAAAGATGCTGTCCTCGTCCTGCGGCAGGCCCGGCATCACCTCCGCCACCGGTGCGATGTCTTGCAGATCGGCCAGAACGCTCGCTTCGACCGCATCGACCCAATCGGGCTGGGGTGGCGCTGGCTGCAACGTTTTGGTCACCGTCCACGCAACCTGGGGTTTTGGTGAGTTGGAGGGCTGCCAGAGTTCGGCAAGGTCGACCACCTGCGTAGCAACCGGCCCGGTTTCCACCTGAGGGGCCAAGGCCTCAGGGGCCGCAGCTTCAGGGGCTACAACCTGAGGGGCCACAGCTTCGGGGGCCGCAACTCCAGCGGCTCCCGTCTGAGCGGCCACGGCCTTAGCGGCAACATTACCGGACTGCGCCGGCGGACCTTGGGCGGCCCAGGTCAGAGCCTGCGAGCGGCGGGCGAAGGTAAAGCTCGACCAATCCAGACCGTCCGCCTCTGGCCCGGGATCGCCGGTTTCAGACTCCCACTCCAAGGCTTGGCTGTCGACCGCCTGCGCCAGCGTCGTCACCACGTCGGGCGGTGCCAGCGTCATATGTGCCGGGCCAAGGTGCAGGCGTGGTGGCAGGCTGGCCAGGGATCGGTCTTTGGGACCGGGTGCCGCCGCGCCAGCCTTGCCCGGCACCACCCGCAGCGCTTGCGTCAGGATCAGACGATCTTCCATCACCATCTTCGATATGATCTGTGGTCTGTTCTGCTGGCTGTTCTGCTGGCTGTTCTGCTGGCTGTTCAGTGGTCTGTTCTGCTGGCCGTTCTGTGGGCGGGGCGCGGGCCGCAGGTCTTCGGACACCAGCCGCCGGATCGACGAAAGGACATCCTCAATCTCAACTGAGCTCTTGGCGTCAGACATGTTCGTTTAGATCCTGCTTGCCGTTACCATCAATCGCAACCGCTTCTGCCGAGCAGCTTGCAGCGAAGTGTAAGACACTCGCCGCATCCACACAAGGAAGTGCCGCCAGATGGGTTAACGAATGGCCACGACGCGCGGCTTATTTGCCCAAAGTCTTGAGGATACGGTCCAATTTCGCCCCACGGGTGGAGGTTGCCGGGGCATTCTTGACCGCATTATAGTAGGCCTGCGGGTCAAAGGTCGGGATGCCAAGGTGCAGATGGTCGGCGGTCAGCAGCCCCATCGCGGACAAAAGCGAATACTGGCTGACATAGAGATTGGCCTGCGCCTGCAGGCTGGAGGCTTTGGCGGTCAGCAGGGTTTGTTCGGCGTTCAACACATCCAGCGTGGTGCGACTGCCCAGATCGGCCTCTTGCTTGACCCCGTCATAGGCGGCTTGGGCGGCGCGGATCTGTTCGGTGTTGGCGGTGATCGAAGCCCCAGCCACCAGAATGTTCGACCAGGCCTTGCCGACCGCCTCGGTCACGATCACGCCGGTTTGCAATTGGGCGGCATGGGCTTGGGCCAAGCTTGCTACCGACTTGCGGAACCCAGACGACAGCTGACCGCCGGCATAGATCGTCTGGTCAATTTCCACGCCGAGGCTGCCATTGGCGGTGCCAAGGCCGTTTTTGTCAAAGTTTTCGGTCAGGCTGGAGGTCGCATTGATTTTCGGCTGGAACTGGAGTCTCGACAATTCCAACCCCAGATCGGCGGCCTTGGCCTGATGTTGCGCCTCCACAACGGTCGGATGGCTACGCAGCGCAATAGCCCGGGCTTCGGCCACGGTTTTTACCGTGATCGGGGTGCGGGGCAGGCCGGACAACTGGTTCGGGTAATGGCCAATCGCCGCGTTGTAGCGTTCGCGCGCGACGTTCGCATTGCCCTGCGCCGAGGCGAGCGACGCATTGGCCGAAGCCAACTGCGCCTCGGCCAGCGCCACGTCGGTCTTGGTCACTTCGCCCACGTCAAACTTGTCTCTGGCGGCCTTGAGGTCTTGGCGGATCAGCCGCACGTTGGATTCCTGCGCTGCCACCAGTTCAATCTGCAATTTCAGGTTCACATAGGCCGACACCGCATCCAGCAAGACCTGCTGTTCGATATTGACCAGTGCGGCTTGGGCGGCAAACACCAGTTCGTTCTTGATGGCAACCGACGCAGCGCCCCGGCCAGAGTCAAACAAAGTCACCGAAGCCACCAGGCTCATCGTGCCATTGGTGGTATCGGTGTTGGCGGGCGAGAAGGTAAACTCGTTGTGCGAATAGGCCAGTTTGGTCACAAAGTTTATCACCGGCCGCAAAGTCCCGACTGCAGTGGCCACATCTTCATCGGCGGCGCGCAGCACCGCCTGGTTCTGCTCCAGCAAATGGGAGTTTCGGTAAGCCGAGATCAGCGCATCGCTCAGGCTTTCCGCCCCTGACGCGCCCGGCGCAAATGATACCGTCCCCAGCACCACAGCCTTCAACAGGTTCTGCATCTTCACCCTCATCCGATAGCGCCCCTCAGTCAGACGCATTGCGCCGGGCCTTTTGGCCCTGACGATTACAGAATAAATCCGCGCCGAGCCTCAAACCCCGGCAAAACCGGTGCTGTTGCATTAAAGCAATAGCGCCAGGTGATCTTGCCATCGAATTTATGCCCGATCCGGGCGACGCCAAGGGCTCCTTCCATGAAAATCACGCCGATCCGGCCACCTTCATTCAACTGGGCCGCCAATTCGGGCGGAAAAGCCTCCGCCGCGCCTTGGACCAGGATGATGTCATAGGGACCGTCTGCGACAGCCCCTTTGGCAAGCGGGCCGGCAACGACTTTGGCAAACCCGTCCAGCTTGGTCTTGGCTTCGGCAGCCATGGCGGCATCTTCCTCGACCGCGACCACAACCAGGCCAAGTTCCGCCAGCACCGCACTGGAATAACCATAGCCTGCGCCGAGGTCGAGCACCTTTTCCCCCGGCACAATATCAAGTGCGTCCAGTAGCTTGGCGAAACTGCGGGCCTCCAGCACCACACGGTGTGGCGCCAGATGAATGTTGCCGCCGACATAGGCCGCCTCACGCGCGGCATCGGGGACATAGTGTTCGCGCGGCACGGCGAGCATGGCGGCGATGATCGGGAATTTGGTCACATCCTGCGGTCGGACCTGGGTGTCGACCATGATCACGCGGCGGGCGGCAAAATCATTCATGGGGCTCGCTTCCGGCAAAGGCTTAGGTGAGACGCGGGTCGCGGGCGCATTTAGGCCCGGTCCGGCCTTGTTTTGCCACAACACTCGGATAACAGCAACCGGGCTACACGACCAAGCGGTTTGAATTGCGAGGAAATTTCGCCAGACGAGGCTAAGGCCCGGGTGCGCTGACGCTTCGTTAACCCAATCGCTGCATGCTGAAGCCAGTGCCCGAACGGAGACGCAGATGACCCGCCATCAGGTAGAAACCGAATTGTCCGACATAAGGCGCGAGATTGCCCGGCTCACCCGCCGTGAGGCGATCTTGATCGACCACCCCGGCGAGGTGCCGCTGGCGCGCCCCGGTTGGCCGATGCAACGGATCCGTTTGGGCGGTGGGGTTCAAGCCTCCGGTGCGATGATCTGGACCTCCGCCCCCGCCCGGATCGCCGTGTAAAAGCAACTGCGCCGGTTGGTGTGGCAGGCGGGGCCGGTCTGGTGCACCAAGGCCAGCAGGCAGTCGCGGTCGCAGTCGATCCGCAGTTCGACCAGCGTCTGGGTGTGGCCCGAGGTTTCGCCCTTGACCCAGAACGCCGCCCGCGAGCGTGACCAATAGGTGACCCGCCCGCTGGCCAGTGTTCGGGCAACGGCCGCCGCATTCATCCAGGCGAACATCAGAACCTCGCCCGAGGCGGCATCCTGGGCCACGCACGGGATCAGGCCTTCCGCATCAAACCTCAGGCTGGCGGGGTCGAATGGCATCGTAATCTCCTTGGCGGGCGGGGCCGGGGCACCTATCTATGACGGAATGACCTATGGCAGAACGCCCGACCCTGCCAGCCCGCCCAACCCCGAAAGCCCGCCCAACCCTGAAAGCCCTGCCAGCCTGCCCAACCCCGAAAGCCCTGAAAGCCCTGAAAGCCCTGAAAGCCCAATGCGATGACCGACACCGACCTTGTGAAACTGTATTCCGGCCGCATTCTGGCGCTTGCCGCCGATATTCCCCACCTTGGCCATCTGGCAGCGCCGGGCGGTGTGGCGAAAAAACGCTCGCCTTTGTGTGGGTCCACCGTGGCGGTTGAGGTGGTTCTGGAGGGTGGCAAGATAGCCCAGTTCGCGCAAGAGGTCCGGGCCTGCGCTTTGGGTCAAGCCGCCGCTGCGGTGCTGGGTCAGGTGGTGATCGGCCGCGACCGGACTGAACTGCAAGCCGCCCGCGACGCCCTGGCCGCCATGCTGACCGACGGCGGACCGGTGCCTTTTGCACCGTTTGGTGGCTATGAGGTGCTGATCCCGGCCCGCGACTACAAAAACCGCCACGCCTCGATCCTTCTGGCTCTGGACGCCACGCTGGAGGCGGTGGCAGCGGCAGAGACAACCGGCTGAACGCGGTCGCTAAAATGCGCGTAAAAAACCGCCGCGCATCTTTAGGATGGCGGCGGCAAGTGGCGTATCAGACATGGGACCAGCAACAGGGCTGGCCAAGCTCCGGGGCAGAGCGACCCATGGAACGCGGGGCAGTTACGCAGCGCCCGACAGGGTCAGGCCAAGAAACAACACAACAAACAAGGTGGCGACGCCCATGGCATCTTCAAGGTCAGCGGCGTAGGACGCAAACTTGGTGGTGAGACGGCTGAACATCGGCAACTCCCTGACTTGTTGCCATATTGTTCTCATATTCTTTGTTAACAGTAAAGAACTTTTTGTGAACTTTAAGCGAACAAAGTGTCACCCGACGCTCAACAGCTGGATCGCCCGGTCCTGATCCAGCAGCCACAGCAAAACCCGCGCCGCCCGACCGCGCGGCGAGTCCAACCCCGGATCATCGGCCAGAAGCCTACGCGCATCGGTCTGCGCTGTGGCCATCAGCCCGGCCTGCCGCTCCAGATCGGCCATCCGAAAGCGCGGCAGACCGGACTGCGCGGTGCCGATAAGGTCGCCCGCGCCGCGCATCGCAAGGTCTTCTTCTGAAATGCGAAACCCATCCTCGGTGTCGCGAATGACCTTCAGCCGCCGCGCGCCTGACGCCCCCAGTGGCGCCTGATACATCAGCAAACAGGTCGACGCCGCCGTGCCACGCCCGACCCTGCCGCGCAGCTGGTGCAACTGGGCGAGGCCGAAAATCTCCGCGCGTTCCACCACCATGATGCTGGCGTTGGGCACGTTCACCCCCACCTCGATCACCGTCGTCGCGACCAGAACCTTGGTCTGGCCCCTGACAAACCGCGCCATCGCGGCGTCTTTTTCCGCAGGCGGCATCTGGCCGTGGACCAGCCCTACCACATCCCCCAAAACCGCGCGCAAGCTGGCAAACCGCGCCGCCGCACTGGCGTAATCGAGCACCTCCGACTCCTCGACCAGCGGGCAAACCCAATAGGCTTGCCGCCCGTCCGCCACGGCTTTGGTCAGATGGGCTAC
>JAYTQA010000008.1:0-5619 GCA_043746955.1 bacterium
GCATGGCGGAGCGCCCGCAACACCGGGGCCACCCGCTCCATCGCCGCCAGATGCTCGGGCGGTGCAATCCGCCCGGCCTCGGCCAAAGCCTGCGCGGCCCAGGTCAGCAAGGTGAAAATCTCCAGCAATTCCTCCGGGTTGCGGCTGGCAACCCCGCCGCCCATGTCAACCTCGGCCTCCAGTTCGGCGGCCAGCGCGCGCAAGGCAGGCTCGATATAGCCGCCCATCCCCTCCAACACCAAACCGGCGATAATCAGGCCGGTCAGCGCCTCAATCCGCATCAAACCGGGCTGCGCTGTCTGCCACCGCAGCGCCAGAAAATGCACCTGCGCCGACAGGCTCGCCAGCAGTGCGGCCTCCTGCCCGGCAGCCTCCGGCCTCGCCGCCCCCTCCAGCAGCATCGGCGCATGATTGATCCAGCGGATCACCCGCCGCCCGATCAGATCCGCCTGCCACCCCAAGCCCCGACCGCCGCTAAACCGGGTGATCCAGTCAAACGTCCAGGCCTGCGCCCGCTCCTGCGCCCGCGCATCGCCCAGCGCCGCCAAATCATCCAGCCAGCCAAAGCCGTGGACCTCGACCCGCAGCGAGGGGTCCGGAAACGGCACGTCCCAAATAGCCACCCCGGGGCTTTCCACCACCACCGCGCCCGAGGTGAAGTTCCCGGCCACCAATAGTTTGCCCCGGCCGTAAAGCCCAATGGTGCGCGGTTCAGGCTGGCTTAGGAACCCCTTGGCAACATGGGCTTTTCTGGCATGGCGCAGGGCCCGCCACAGGGCAAACCGGTCGCGCCAGCCCCCGGTCGCCAGCGCGTGTTCGCGGCCCATCGCCATAAAATGCCCTGCCTCCTGCCCACTTGGCTGGGGCGTTCGGACAAACCATAGCGAAAGCCCCCGCCCGTGTCATCCCGGGGCGGTAGGTCACGCCAGATGGTCAATCCGCTCGATATATTGGGCGAGGCTCCGCACCTGCCCCAGCCACTTCCCCACCAACTTGGGGTCATGCGGTGCCGGATAGACCCCGACCGGAATTTCCCGCGCCAACAGCGACTCGACCGCAAACGACACCGGCATCGAGACCAGCCGCGCCATCGCCGAGCCGCGCGCATCGCCCCAGGCATCCATCGCCCAGGTCTCATGGAACACTATCCGCCCGGCCCGCTCCGCCTTCAGGGACACGCACAAAATCACCCGGTCCGGCTCGCCCGGCGCATAGGAGTTATCCCGCACAAACTCCGCCGCCATCTCGGCCAGCCGCGCATCGCCCGCCGGCCCCTCCAACGTCTCAATCTCGGCAAACACCGGTGCCCAAGCCGCCGCCCAGCCGTTCAGCCTGATGGTGCCGCGCACGAAATCCCTGACCACCCAGTCCTTGTCGAACCGGTAATCCGCCATGAACGGATAGGAATCCCGGTTCGGATAAACCTCGAAACTTTCCGGAACCGGCAGCGGCGCCTCATAGCTGGTAATCGCATCCCACGGCCGCGCCGCCCGCAATTCGCAGAAATTCCGTAAACTGCGCGACGGCGACCTGAGCGCCTTCAACACCCCGAGCGGAGCCCAGGAAAACTTGTACCGAAACCGGTTCGGGAGCTTCGGCACCCCGCCGCAATACGATAGGAAGCTTAGCACGTTCGTTGCGTCATAGCCTTTCGACGCCCGATAGCGCGCCACCAGATCATGCGCCATCAGATGGTCGATCCCCGGATCAAGCCCGCATTCATTGATCGAAACCAAGCCCTTGGCCCGAAATTCGCCGTCCAGCGCCCGCATTTCCGGCGAGATGTAAGACGAGCTGACAAAATGCGCGCCCTTGGCCAGACACGCCTTGGCAATCCCGACATGATGCTCGACCGTCAGCATCGAAATCACCACATCGCCGGGCACCAGCGCCGCCGTCAAAGCCTCCAGCGAATACGCCCGGATCACCTGTGTGACATCGCCCACCGCACCTTGCGCCTTGGCCAATGTGCGGTTCCACACCGCCACCCGGTGCCCGCCCGCAATCAGCCGCCGCAACCCCGGCCCCGACGAAAGCCCGGTCCCGCACCAATGTATCGTCATCGCGCTCTCCTCAAACAAACGCCAGATGGCGGTCATATTCCGCCGCAGCCCGGCCCCAGACGCCTTCACCCAGCCGCCCCAAAGTCAACAGCGAAGCCAGCAACTGCCCGGCATAATCCTCACTGCTTTCCACCGGCAAAAGCGAGGGCAAATTATCAATCGCCGTCACATCCAGCACCGGAGCCTCCGCCACCCGCAGCGCAGGCTGATCCCAATCGGTCGCCCGGTCATAGACCTTGATCGGTGAGAAGTCCGAGGTCGGATCGCAGGCAATATCGCCGATCACCGTCAACCGCCGTGCCGCGGTCTTGGCGCTGGCTGGCACAAACACCGGACACCCCGGCCGCGCCAGAATGCAGTTCAGAAAAATCTCGTGCGCCAACACTTCCGGAAATGGCCCACCGGAGGCCGTCTCCGCCATATCCCACTTCGTCACCCCACAGCCCAGCGCCTCCAGCAAATCCGCAGCCCCAGAACCGACCCGCCCCAAAGCCCCGATGATCAACGCCTCAGGCCGCCCCAAACCCCGGAACTCACGGCCCAAATCCGAAAGCAACGCGGGCTTGCCGCCATAAACCGCGACCGGCCCGCAAATCCCGCCCCGCGCTTGCGCCGCCCAACACTTCAAAGCAACCGCAGCCCCGGCATACCCCGCCCAATAGCCAAACGCCGCAACCCGGCGGCCATCCTCGCCCACCAGATACTCCAGATCGTAAAGGCACCCACCGCCCGCCTTGAACCGTGAAAGCAAAACCCGCCCCGCAGGCTGCCCCTTATAGGCATGGCCAAACATGATGTGCCGATGGGTCAGGGGCGAGCCATCCTCCGGCAACTCCTTCAGCCCGAAGATAATCGCATCCGGCGGCGCAAACGGCCAGGAATTCTCCGCCACAATCTCGCAGCCGGCGCGCTGATACCCGTCAATCCCAATCGCCCGAACGCTGCTTTCCTCCACCGAAACCCGCATCCCCGCAGCCACCAAAGCGGCTGCCCCCTCCGGAGTAACCCCGACCCGCTCCTCGTGCGCCCGCTGCTCCGCCCGAACCCAAAGATGCACCATCGCAACCCCCCGTTTTGCCCCTTCCTATCAGACAAAAAGCCCCAAGCCACCCCGAAGGTCGGGGCGTGCCCCAACGCCAAAACCCCCGAAAACCCCCGAAAAACCCCACCGAACGTTGCGTTAACCCAGCCGTTTCGCACGGTCTGTAGCTACAGAAAAACTACGCAAAACCTACAGAGAAACGCCGCAAAACCTACAGCGCCAAATCCCTTATTTTCCTGCGTTAACCCTGCAAAAATGCCCTGATTCGCCCGGTTGCCGCCAACCCCCTTAACCTTTTCTTCAGCCTCACGGCATCACCACGAACTTATCCACATCAACCATGCCATGATCGGTGATCTTCAGATGCGGAATGACCGGCAGGCACAGGAATGCCAGTTGCAAGAACGGCTCCTCCAGCACCACCCCCAACGAAGCCGCCGCCGCCCGCAGCTTCACCAGGTCCGCCCGCACGGTTTCAAACGGCTCAAGGCTCATCAACCCCGCCACCGGCAGCGCCAATTCGGCCAGAACAACCCCACCCGCCACCACCACAAACCCGCCCTCAATCTCACCTAACCTATTGGCCGCAAACGCCATATCGTCATAATCCACCCCGACCACCGCGATGTTGTGATGGTCGTGGCACACGGTTGAGGCGATCGCCCCGCGCTGCAATCCAAACCCCTTCACGAAGCCGGTCGCCAAATTTCCATTCACGCCATGGCGCTCCAACACCGCGATTTTCACCAGATCCCGCGCGATATCCGGCCTTTTGTCGCCATCCTGCGGCGGAATATCAAACGTCAAATGCTCGGTAATAATCTTGCCCGGTATCACCCCGATCACCGAGGTTTCGACCCGGTTCCCCCCGGTACGGAATTGATTTCCCACGACTTTCCGCGCCTTGACCGATCGCCGCGCCACTGGCGCCACCCCTGCCCGCGCCGCAAACGCCGCCGCACTCACCAACTTCCCGCCCGCAAAAACCGCCTTCACCCGGCAGCTTTCCAACCCATCAATCACCGCGATATCCGCCCGCTTTCCAGGCGCTATCAACCCGCGATCTTTCAGCCCAAACGCCTCGGCCGCCGACAGGCTCGCGGCCCGGTAAACCGCCAAAGGCGCAGCGCCCAGCGCAATCGCCGTCCGTATGATGTAGTCCAGATGCCCATGCTCCCCAATATCCAGTGGGTTGCGGTCATCGGTGCAAAAGCACAGATACGGCGCTTGCCGCTCGGTCAAGAGTCCGACCAGCGCCTTCAAGTCCTTGGAAACCGACCCCTCCCGGATCAAAACCCGCATCCCCTTGCGCAGCTTTTCTAAGCCCTCCTCGTAGCCCGTCGCCTCATGCTCGGTCCTGATCCCCGCCGCGATATAGCCGTTCAGATCATTGCCCCGCAGCAGAGGCGCATGGCCGTCAATGTGCCGCCCGGCAAAGGCTTCCAGCTTGGCCAGACAGCCCGGATCGCCCGCTAACACCCCGGGATAGTTCATAAATTCCGCCAGCCCGATCACGCGGGGGTGGTGCATCAACGCCACCAAATCCTTGGCCTCCAGCCGCGCGCCGGTGGTTTCCATATGGGTCGAGGGCACGCAGGACGACAGGTTGACCCGCAAATCCATCAGCAGGCAGGGTGCCGCCTCAAGGAAGTAATTAATCCCGACCAACCCACACACGTTGGCAATCTCATGCGGGTCACAGATCGCGGTCGTAACACCATGCGGCGTCACACAGCGGTCGAATTCGAACGGCGTGACCAGCGACGATTCAATATGCAGATGGCTGTCAATGAAGCCCGGAACCAAAATCTTTCCTGTGAAATCAATCTCTTCGCGCCCAACATAGGCCCCGAACACGCCCACAATCGTATCGCCGCAGATCGCCACATCGGTCGCCACCAACTCCCCGGTGATCAAATCCAGCACCTTCGCGCCTTTCAATACCAGATCGGCAGGCACCCGACCGCGCCCCTGTTCGATGCGGGCGGAAAGCTGAGCCAAGGGATGAGATTGGGTCATGGCAGTCTCCTTTCGCCACAGGGAACCGCATCAGGGATGCGACGGCAAGCCGGATTTGGTCTTGCAGCACGCCAAGCGCGGTGGTCAGGTGCCCCATGCCAGATGCCGCTAGCCTTCCGTTTTCGCGGCCCTTGCGCGGCATTCTGCTGAAACTCGGCTCTGTGCTGGTGTTCATCATCATGCAGTCGATGATCAAAGCCACCGCGGCCCATGTGCCAGCCGGCGAGGCGGTGTTCTTTCGCTCGGCCTTTGCGGTGCCGGTGATCGTGGTCTGGCTGGGGTATCAGGGCCAGCTTGCTACCGGATTTCGTGCCAAACAACCCTTGGGACACATCTGGCGGGGGTTGATGGGCACCATCGCGATGGGCTTGGGCTTTGCCGGTCTGGCCTACCTGCCGCTGCCAGAGGTGACGGCGATCAGTTATGCCTCGCCCCTCATGGTCGTCATTCTGGCGGCGATGTTTCTGGGCGAACAGGTCCGGCTGTTCCGCCTTG
>JAYTQA010000009.1:0-5616 GCA_043746955.1 bacterium
GCCGCTGACCTGCGACAGGCGTCACGGGCGCTGGATCTGTTGGTCGGGCGCATGGACGTGGAAAACTTGCTGGATGAAATCTTCGCCAGCTTCTGTATAGGCAAGTGAGGATGTTTCACGTGAAACATTTCGATGTGGTGGTGATCGGCGGCGGGCATGCGGGCGCGGAAGCGGCGGCGGCCTCGGCACGGATCGGCGCGCGGACCGCACTGGTGTCGATGCGCAAGGATCGCATCGGCGTGATGTCATGCAACCCGGCGATCGGCGGGTTAGGCAAGGGCCATCTGGTGCGCGAGGTCGATGCGCTGGATGGGATCATCGGGCTGGCGGCCGATGCGTCGGGGATTCAGTTCCGCCTGCTCAATCGGCGCAAGGGGCCGGCGGTCCAAGGGCCGCGCACCCAGGCCGACCGCAAATTGTACCGCCAGGCGATTCAGGCGTTGCTGGCCCGCCAGGTTGGGTTGGCGATTGTCGAAGGCGAAGTGGTTGATCTGGTGGAGGGGCCGGGTGGCCGGATCACTGGCGTGAAATTGCTGGACGGCACCGAGTTGTCTGCCGGTGCTGTTGTGCTGACGGCCGGGACGTTCCTCAACGGCGTGATCCATATTGGCGATCAGCGCCGCTCTGCCGGCCGCGAAGGTGACGTCGCCTCGGTGCGGCTTGGCCAGCGGCTGGGTGCCATGGGCTTGCCGCGCGGCCGTTTGAAGACCGGCACGCCGCCCCGTCTGGATGGCGGGACAATAGCCTGGGACGGCCTTGACATGCAGCCGGGCGATGACGAGCCGGTGATGCTGTCCTTCCTGTCAAAGACGCCGGTCGTGCGGCAGGTCGCCTGCGGTATCACCCACACCAACAGCCGCACCCATGATATTGTCCGCGCCAATCTCGGGCGTTCCGCGATGTACGGCGGTCACATCGAAGGCGTCGGCCCGCGCTATTGTCCGTCAATCGAGGACAAAGTGGTGCGCTTTGCCGACAAAACCGCGCACCAGATCTTTCTGGAGCCCGAGGGGCTGGATGATGATACGGTCTATCCCAATGGCATCTCAACCTCGCTTCCGGCCGAGGTTCAGCTCGATTATGTCCGCAGCATCAAGGGGCTGGAGCAGGTGACCATCCTGCAGCCCGGCTATGCGATCGAGTATGACTACTTTGATCCGTCGGCGTTGCGGCCTACGCTTGAAAGCCCGGTGCCCGGTTTGTATTTTGCCGGCCAGATCAACGGCACGACCGGTTATGAAGAGGCCGCAGCACAGGGGTTGGTTGCCGGTGCCAATGCCGCCGCAGCGGTTCTGGGCCGCGAACCGGTGCGGTTTTCCCGAACCGACAGCTATATCGGCGTGATGCTGGACGATCTGATCTCGCGCGGGGTGACCGAACCTTACCGGATGTTTACCTCGCGCGCCGAGTATCGCCTGCACTTGCGGGCCGATAATGCCGATCAGCGGCTGGCGGATCTTGGCCAAAGCAGCGGGTTGGTCGGCATCCGCCGCGCGCAGCATTTCGCCGAAAAGATGGCGAAGATCACCGCCGCAAAGGACGTTCTGGCGGCCGGTACTTACACACCGCAAGACCTTGCGGCGGTCGGTCTGACCGTCAGTCAAAATGGGGTTCGGCGCAGTCTCCTGCAAGTCTTGGCGGCATCAGAGGCGGATTGGACGCATATTTTCCAACTTGATGCGCAAACCCAGGCGATTGATCCTGAAACCCGCGATCAAGTTTGGCGCGACGCGCTTTATGCCCCCTACCTGGACCGGCAACAGGCCGAGGCCGATACGCTACGGCGGAACGAACAGGTCATTGTGCCGCCCGAACTGGACCTGGCATCGCTGTCCGGCCTGTCCAGTGAATTGCTCGCCAAGCTGCAACGCCGCCGCCCCGCCAATCTGGCCGAAGCCGAGCGGATCGAAGGGATGACCCCGGCGGCTCTGTTGTTGATCCTGGCTCATTGCCGTAAAGCCGAACGGGCGCTGGCGGTCGGCCAATGACCGAACCGAACCGTGGGCAGGCGCCGCCCTGGCTGGATGTTTCACGTGAAACATTGGCCAAGCTTGAGGCGATGCTGGTGCTGGTCGAGAAGTGGAACCCGGCGATCAACTTGGTGGCAAGCGGAACATTGCCGGTCGCTTGGCAGCGCCATACGCTTGATTCGGCGCAACTTTATGCTTTGGCTCCGCCAACCGCCCGGCACTGGGCCGATCTCGGCAGCGGCGCCGGGTTTCCCGGACTTGTCGTGAGTATCCTTGCGCAAGACACCAACCGCGATCTTGCCGTAACCCTGGTCGAATCCGACAAACGCAAGGCCGCATTCCTGATGCAGACCGCCCGGGAACTGCAACTTCCGGTGCGGGTGCTGACCGACCGGGCGGAGTCACTGCCGGCGCTTTCTGCCGACGTCCTCTCGGCCCGTGCCCTTGCGCCGCTGCCTGCGCTCTGCGGCCTTGCCCTGCGCCACTTGGCACCCGATGGCATTGCCCTTTTCCCCAAAGGCGCGCAATCGGCTGCCGAGCTCAAGGATGCGGCGCAACACTGGCATTTTGAGCTAAACACCGTGCCAAGCAAAACCGACGCTGACGGTCAAATCATCCTGATCAAGAATATTCGACATGCCTGATTTCAGCCGCGACCATCAACCCCGAATCATCGCAATCACCAACCAAAAAGGCGGCGTCGGCAAGACCACTACCGCGATCAATCTCGCCGCCGGGCTGGTGGGCCGGGGCGCACGGGTGCTGTTGATTGATCTTGACCCGCAAGGCAATGCGTCGACCGGCCTCGGCATCGCGGCCGAAGCCCGACTGGCCACAACCTACGACCTGCTGATTGACGAAAAGCCGATCGCTGAGGTCATCCTGCCGACCGCAATCGAAAACCTGCTGATTTGCCCGGCCAACGCGGACCTCGCTTCGGCGGACATTGATCTGGTGGCCAACGAAAAGCGGGTTTACCTGCTGCATGACGCTTTGCACCAGCCTGCCGCTGAGCAGTTGGGTCTCGATTTCGTCCTGATCGACTGCCCGCCGTCGCTGAGCTTGCTGACGGTCAACGCGCTGGTCGCGGCCCAATCGGTGCTGGTCCCGCTGCAGGCGGAGTTCTATGCGCTGGAGGGGCTGTCGCAACTGCTGTTGACGATTCGCAAGATCCGCGCCACGGCAAATCCCAGCCTGCGGATCGAAGGGGTGGTGATCACCATGTATGATGGCCGCAACCGGTTGTGTCAGCAGGTCGAGGCCGATGCCCGCAAGACCTTGGGCGACCTGGTGTTTAAAACCGTGATCCCGCGTAACGTCCGGCTGAGTGAGGCCCCTTCATTTGCGATGCCGGTCATGCAATATGATGCGACATCGAAGGGCAGTGAGGCTTACCGCAACCTTTCGGACGAAATTCTGGCGCGCCATCCGCTCGCCGACGCAAAGATCAGGATCTGAGCCATGGAAAAAAAGATCGAACGGCGCGGTTTGGGTCGCGGCCTTTCCGCGTTGCTTGCCGATGTCAATCTGCAAGAGCCCGCAGGCTCCAGTTCTGACCAGCCGCGCCCGACCCAAGTGCTGCCGGTGGAGCGGATCCAGCCCAACCCCAACCAGCCCCGCCGTGAATTTGCGCCGGACGCCTTGGAGCAATTGGCCCAGTCGATCCGCCAAAAGGGCATTGTTCAGCCGCTGATCGTGCGCGCGATCGGGGTTGAGGGCCAGTTCGAAATTGTTGCGGGCGAACGGCGCTGGCGGGCGGCCCAGATCGCCGGCCTGCATGAGGTTCCGATCGTCATCCGCGATTTTGACGATGTCGAAGTCCTTGAAATCGCCATTATCGAGAATATCCAGCGCGAAGATCTCAACCCGATTGAAGAGGCCATGGCCTACCGCCAGCTGATCGAACGCTTCGGCCACACCCAAGAAAAACTGGCCGAGGCTTTGTCGCGCAGCCGCAGCCATGTGACCAACCTTTTGCGCCTTTTGACTTTGCCCGAACCGGTGCAAGACATGCTGCGCAAAGGCGAATTGTCCACCGGCCACGCCCGCGCTCTGATCACCGCAGCCAATCCCGCGCTTCTAGCAGCGCAAGTTGTGCGCCGCGGTCTTTCGGTGCGTGAGACCGAGAAGCTTGCCAAAACCGCTGGGACCAAACAGCCGCGCTCCAGCGGCAAGCCCGAAAAAGACGCCGACACCCGCGCGATCGAGGCCGATCTGTCGGCCAACCTGCGGATGGCTGTCCGGATCGAGCATCGCGGCATCGACGAAGGCGGTATCCTCAGCATCAGCTACCGCACACTCGATGATCTCGACCTGCTGTGCGACGTTTTGTCGAAAATCCCGCGTGACATGCTGCCCGACCGGATGTTCTGAACCTCAGCCGACCAACAATTCCCGCAGAATCGCGTTGAGCAAAAGCCGTCCGGTCGCCGTGGTTCGCAGCTGATCACCCGCGACCTCCACATGCCCATCGCTGACCATCTGCGCTATCTTGCGCTCCGGCAGGTCGTGCCCCGCAATCGCCCGAAACCGCGCCATATCGCTGCCCTCGGCCAGCCGCAACGACATGAGCAGATATTCCGCCGCCTGATCTGCCGCCGTCGTAGCACTGCGCGGCAGCTCACCCGCCAGCCCCCGCTCGACCCGCTCCAGCCAGATTGCCGGCGGTTTCGGCGCTTCCGTGGCCCAACGCTGCCCGCCCAGTGTCAACCGCCCATGCGCCCCAGGACCAATCCCGACATAGTCGCCCATCCGCCAGTAAATCAGGTTATGCCGCGATTCCTGCCCGGTTTTTGCATGGTTAGAGACTTCGTAGCCCGGCAGCCCGGCAGCTTCGCACATCTCCTGGGTCTGCAGGAAAAGGTCCGACGCCAAGTCCTCATCCGGTAGCCCGCGCAACTGACCCAAGGCGTGGCGCGCGCCGAACACCGTGCCGTCCTCGACCGTCAACTGGTACAGTGACAGATGGGTTGGCGCCATCGCGAGCGCTTCGGTCAACTCGGCGCGCCAGGCTGCGGCGGTTTGATCTTGCCGCGCATAGATCAGATCAAAGCTCACCCGGTCAAATGTGCGGCGCGCAATTCCATAAGCCGCCTGCGCTTCGGCCACGCTGTGCATCCGCCCTAGCCGCCGCAAATCCGCGTCGTTCAACGCCTGCATCCCGATCGAGATTCGGTTAACTCCGGCCTCATGGTAGCCCGCGAACCGCCCGGCCTCGACCGAGCTCGGGTTGGCTTCCATCGTTACTTCGACGTCATTGGCCAGCGTCCAGGTCGCCCGAACTGCCGCCAGAACCGTTGCCACCAGCTCAGGGTCCATCAGCGATGGCGTGCCGCCACCAAAAAACACCGAATTTAGCACCCGGCCCGGAGTTTGCGCGCCAATCCGGGCAATTTCCGCCAAATAAGCCGCTTGCCAGCGTTTCTGGTCAATGGTTGCCGCGACATGGCTGTTGAAATCGCAATACGGACATTTCGACTGGCAGAACGGCCAGTGCACATACAGCCCAAAGCCACCCTGCTGCCAGTCTTTCATCAGAGCCAGTCTTCCTTTCGGGTCAGTCTTCGATCCACCGCAGTTTTCCATCACCCCTTGAACGCCGTCACTTCAATCTCAACCTTCATTTCCGGTCGGATCAGCCCGGCAA
>JAYTQA010000010.1:0-2097 GCA_043746955.1 bacterium
CCCAATCGGCGTCCGGCACCTTGAGCACGCCGATCACCGCCCCCGAAACATCGACCCGCTGCACCCCCGCAAGCGCAAACAGCGCCTGACCAAGCGGCGCGTCTGCCGCCGACCGGGCATCAAGGAACGTCACCGACGCCCCCGCCTGCACATCCTGGTCCAGCACAAAGCGCATGATGTCGGGATCAGCGTGCGAGGATTCAGCGCGGATGCGAAGGACAGATGCCAGATCAGACATCTTCAACCTCGACCGCTTTCATGCCGCGCAGATGACCAAAGGTGTAGATGCCCGTCTGGTGCCCATCGCTGAAATTGATGCCAATCGCGTAGTTGCCGATGCTCCAGAGCCGTGTCGGTGCCACATTCAGCGGCACTTGCGCCGGATCAAGCAGGGCGCGCGCGCTCATTTCCTCGATACAAGCCGCACACCGGCAGGAAAGCCGCAGATCGCGGACGTTGATTTCCTGGCGGTGGCCATCCTGCCATTGCACCAGAAGCGTCGCGTTGCCGCGCCGGTCCAACACAACGGGCACTTCGGCAGACCCATGCGGATGGCTGGAATGCGGCGCGGCCTTGGGCTTGCCGCGGTCATCGCTCCAGTGCCAGTCGAACGGGGTCGGGATGCCGGGGGCTACCCGCTTGCCGCCTGACAGGATCGCGGCGATTTCGCGGTAGGCCTGGGCTGCCGGGGCACCCGGATGGGCGATAATCAAAGGCGTGCCATCGTCCCCACAATCGACGATTGCCGGATCAAGCGGAACTGCGCCCAGAAACGGCACACCAAGGCTCGCCGCCATTCTGGCCCCGCCACCCTGATGGAAAATATGCGTGACTTCCCCGCAAGATGGACAGGTAAAGCCGCTCATGTTTTCAATGATGCCAAGGATCGGCACCTTGACCTGTTCCATCATCCGGATGCCGCGCCGCGCGATCTTGAGGCTGACATCCTGCGGTGTGGTGACGATAATTGCCCCGGTCAGCGGAAAGCTTTGCGCCAGGGTCAACTGCGTGTCGCCAGTGCCCGGCGGCAGATCGAGCACCAGAAAATCCAGAATGCCCCATTCAACTTCCAGCATGAACATCTGCAAGTATTTCGCCACCATCGGACCGCGCAGAACGGCGGGTTTGTCGTCCCCCGTCAGCATCCCCATCGAGATCACCTTGATGCCATGCGCCTGCGCCGGGATGACTTTTCGCGAAGGCGACATCGCGGGGGGGGTTGCCGGTCTCGATCCCCAGCATCCCCGGCACGCTGGGGCCATAGAGATCGGCGTCCACCAGCCCGACCGCCGCACCCTGCGCCGCCAAGGCCAAGGCGAGGTTGGTGCTGACCGTGCTTTTGCCGACACCGCCCTTGCCGCTGGCCACGGCAATGATCTGGCCGAGGCGCGCCATGCCACGGTCATTGGGCGCGCTGGAAGTTGCTTGTGCCGTCGTCATGAGATTTCCTTTGGTTCGGGGCCGGGCAAAGCCAGCTTCAGGCCTTCGCTTGCGGCGAAATTGATGCACAGACGACCTAAATCGGCCGGGGCCAGTTCAGCGGCGACGCAGGCACAATAGCTGGTCGTACCGCCGCTCGAAAAATGCCGACAATCGCCACAGGTGCCAAAAGCAACCGTGTTGCGAATATCTGCAAGCTCTCCGGCCAAGGCGGGCAAAGCCTGCCGCAACGCCGCGCGCAGCCCGCCCTCCAGCCGGTCGATGGCCTCTGACAGGGCACGCAACGGATCATCGCGCATGACCTCTTGCCCGCTGTCCGTCAGGTCGAACCGAACGCTGCGCCGGTCATCCGCGGCCTCATGCCGGGCAAGATATCCCTTCAGCATCAAGGATTTGATGGTTTGCGATGCAGTGCCCCGCGTGGTGGCATGAAAGCTGGCAAATGCTGATGGCGTTCGGGAAACATGATTGGCGCGCGCGAAAAACCGCAACGCCGTCCATTGCGCGGCTGTCAGGTCAGATCCTGTGTCGCCCCCGCGCGCTGCCCGCCCGAGATAGACAAGCAGTTCGGCGATTTCATCTGTGCTGGTCACTTTGTCCTTCATGGCAAACAGATAGCGTATCGAAACCAGATTGACAAGAAATTCTCCACAAGAT
>JAYTQA010000011.1:0-2096 GCA_043746955.1 bacterium
GCCGAAGTGCTGGTGGCCGCGAGCGATCTGGCCGGCTTGGACGGCGTCGAACCGGCGTTCCCTTACGGTGTGACCTACATCCATTTGCTGTTTGACGCCCATGAACTGGTGCAGGCCGATGGCATCTGGACCGAGAGCTTCCAACCGGCCGGTCGGACCTTGGCTGCGATGGATGCAACCCAGCGGGCCGAGGTCGAGGCCCTGTTCCCCGAACTGTCGGCCGGCGCAAGCTTTCCAGCCGCCCGGGTGACCCTGAAGGCGCATGAGGTGCGGGTGCTGCTGGAGGAGTGACGGGGGGCGTGAGGCAGGAAGGCAGGAAGGCAGGCAGGATGCTGGAGGTCAGGCGCGAAGGCTGGGTGGCGTTGCTTGCTGGTCCGTCAAGACGTGTTTGCTTCGGCGCAGCGCGGATGGCTCCCCGGCAGGATGCGAGAGCTAGCCTTCGGCTTCATGCAGCGGGCGCGCGTTTGCCCCAAGTTGGGTGATGGTGACGGCTCAAGGGTTGCTGGTGCGGGTGGTTTGACGCCACGCGGCCCAAGCCTCGGGGGTGTCAAGATCGGTTAAGGCATGGGAGGCGGGCAGGGCGATGAGCCTGACCCGGTGGCGGTGCGTTCGCAAGATGGAGCGCGCGCCTTGATCGCCGTGCAGGTGGGCGAAGGCCGGGAGGAGACCGGGCGGGAAAATCACCGGATGACCCGGCGTGCCATCGGCGGTGGTCGCGCGCAGGATATCTGTCGGCGAGCGATTGGCGGCCTCGATCATCTGGCGCAGGTCTTGTGTGGTCAGCTCGGGCATGTCGGCGGGCAGGATCATCAGGGCACCGGTCAGGAAGGCGGCGCCGGCGCGGAGCGAGGCGCTCAGGCCTTCGCGGGCGTCGGGGATGGTCAGAATGGTGATCGGCAGGTCGTGCACCGCCTGCCTGCGGGCGGCGTCTTGCGGGCGCAGGGTGATCAGGACCTGCCGGTGGGCCGAGAGGGCTATTTGGCCGGTGCGGCGCAGGAGCGGTTGGCCGTCGATTTCCAGCAGCAGTTTATCAAGGCCACGCATCCGGGCCGAGGCTCCGGCGGCGGGGATCAGGATGGTCAGCGGCGGTTCTGTCATCCAAGCGCCCGGTGATCGGCGCCAGGAGCGGGGAGTTTCACACCCCCCGCGCCCCCCGTGGAGTATTTGTGCCCAGATGAAAGCGCAAGCCTGGCCGAGGCAAGGGGCTGCGCGGCATTGCGCGTGGCCGGATCCGAGCGCAAATGGGGACTGCCAGCGGCAGAGCAGGCGCGCCGGTCAGCGCGCGCGGTGTTGGCGTCAGGCGCGCATCCGGCCATTGTCGTCCCAGAGCGGGTTCAGGTGGACGCGGGCCGGGCGGCGTTCTCCGAGGATTTCGACTTCGAGGTTGAGGCCGTCCTGAACGCGGTCGGCCGGGATGAAGCCAAGGGCTACCGATTTGCCGGTCCAGTGCGAAAAGCCGCCGGAGGTGCACCAGCCGACCACTTTGCCATCCAGCCAGATCGGCTCCCAGGCGACCACATCGGCGTCGGCGACCTCAACCACGATCGGCACCAGTTTGCGTTTCGGGCCGGTGGCTTTTTCGGCGGCGGCGGCAGCCTTGCCGATCCAGTCGGCTGGTTTGTTCCATTGGATGAAGCGGTCAAGCCCGGTCTCAGCCGGGGTGTAGTCGGGGGAGAATTCACGGCCCCACGAGCCGAACCATTTGTCCAGCCGCAGGCTCATCATCGCGCGCATCCCGAACGGGCGCAGGTCAAGGTCGGCACCTGCGGCGATCAACGTGTCCCAGAGTTGGCGGACCGACATGGGATCGGTGAAGATCTCATAGCCCAGATCGGCGGTGTAGCTGACCCGCTGGACAATGCAGTTGGCCATGCCGACCGTCATCCGACGCACATCCATGAACTTGAACGCCTCCGCCGAGACATCGGCGCGGGTGACGCGGGCGAGGAGTTTGCGGGCGTTGGGGCCCGCGATCTGAAAGCCGGAGCGGGCGTCGGAGATGTTCTCGACCGTGACGCCGTCCTTGGCGTTCTGGTCAAACCAGCGGGCGTGCCAGCCTTGGGCACCGTAGCTGGCGGTCAGCTGGAATTCGTGCT
>JAYTQA010000012.1:0-5577 GCA_043746955.1 bacterium
CGGTCCTGCCGCTTGGACAGAGGCGTATACCGCGGACCCCGGCGCTTTTCCTCGCCCACGGCGGACTGGTTGAACTTGAGCTTCAGCTTGTACTCCGGGTCTTTCTGACCCCGCTCGATCTCGATCGGGTCCAACTGGTTGTTTGACACCGGGTCAAACCCTTTCACGCCGGTCGCCACATCGCCATCGGCAATGCCTTGCACCTCAAGCTCGTGCATCCCGCAGAAATCCGCGACCTGCCGGAAGGTGAGCGTGGTGTTGTCCACCAGCCAGACGGCGGTGGCCTTGGACATCAGCGGCTTTGTCACCTTTGATCACTCCTTTACAAATCTGTCCCGAGCCGGGAAAACGGCTGCGGCGGCTGCCGCGATCTTCTCGTTTTCAGGGGGAAGTCGCGACTGCTATAGTGACATTCTATTTGCGAGGAAAGTGCCAAATGCGTCTGTGGGTCATGCTTCTGTGTGCGCTTTTGCTGCCAGGGGCCGCGAAAGCTGACGTTCAAATGTCCAATGGGTTCCAGTATTACGTCCTCTCGCTGTCATGGGCGCCGAACTGGTGTGCCACGACGGGTGATTCCCGCAACGACGCCGAATGCAGCAAACATGGCCTGACCTTCACCCTGCACGGCCTATGGCCACAGTATGACGCGGGCGGCTATCCGTCGAACTGCCGGAGCACCGCGCGTGACCCGTCCAAATCCGCCACGGCCGCGATGGAGGATATCATGGGCAGCGCGGGGCTCGCCTGGCACGAATGGAAGGTGCATGGCCGCTGTTCGGGGCTGTCCTCCGACGATTATCTGGCCCTGATGCGCAAGGCCACGCGGTCGGTGACGATCCCGCCCCTGTTCAGCAAAGTCAGCCACCGGTTGAACATAGCGCCCAAGGCGATTGAGGATGCTTTTCTGGAAAGCAATCCCAATCTCAGATCCGCTGATATCGCCGTCACTTGTGACTCGGGAATGATCCAGGAGGTCCGTATCTGCCTGTCCAAAGATCTGTCGCCTAGGCCCTGTGGCGCCGATGTGCGCGCCTGCACCCTGCCATCGGCAGAACTGGACGCGGTGCGCTAAGCCACTCCAATCCCGGCTTGGGTTTTCTGCGCATCGCGCCGGCAAGACAAGTGAGGTTCGCCAAACATTGGGCCTTTGAGGCACCTTAGGAAGATCAGCCGGCGCAAGACTTCACCCGGCTCGGCGTGCATGGCGCAGGCAAGACGGTCGCTGCGGGCGAGGGTGTGGGGCGGGCGTTTGCGGCGGGCGTTTGCGGCGGGCGTGGCGGCCAAAGGGCGGGGTGCAGATTAAGCTGCAAATCCGTCACCCGGATGCCCCAAAAATCGCTCATGCCAAACGCAATCTAATTTTCCGCGTTAAAAACCATGGGTTGTGTGCCATCCTACCTGTGGCATTGCGCAGAGGCGCCGTGCTCAAATCAGGTGGCCCAAGGCCGCCGCAAAGTAGGGAACAGGGAAATGATCCAAGAATTCAAGGACTTCATCACCAAAGGCAATGTGATGGACCTCGCCGTGGGTATCATCATCGGTGCCGCGTTCACCGCAATCGTCAACTCGTTGGTTGGCGATCTGATCAACCCGATCATTGGCCTGATCCTGGGTGGCGTCAACTTTTCGGACATGTTCATCGACCTGTCGGGCACCCATCCGGCGTCGATGGTCGCGGCCAAGACGGCTGGGGCCGCCGTGTTTGCCTATGGCGCGTTCATCACCGCGGTCATCAACTTCCTGATCATCGCCTTTGTGGTGTTCATGCTGGTCAAGCTGATGGCGAGGGTGATGCCCAGGCCGGTCCCAGCACCTCCGGGCCCGACCCAACTGGACGTGCTGAAGGAAATCCGCGACTCGCTGAAGAAGTAATCTGCGACCAAAGGCCCCCGCAGTGTCGGGGGCCTTTTCAGTGACGCTCCCCGTTACATCGCCAGTGCCGCGCTCGCGGCAATCACCGGCAATCCCAAAGCCGCCCCGACCGCCGCATAAGTCAGCTGGCCCGCATGGGTGTTGAGGCCGGCCAGCAGGTGTTTGTCCTCGGCACAGGCGCGCTTCCAGCCCTTGTCGGCCAAAGCGAGCATGAACGGCATCGTCGCATTGCCCAAGGCGAGGGTCGAGGTGCGCGCCACCGCCCCCGGCATGTTGGCCACGCAATAATGCATGATCCCGTCCACGGCGTAAATCGGGTCGTGGTGGGTGGTGGCATGGCTGGTTTCAAAGCAGCCGCCCTGATCAATCGCCACATCGACCAGCACCGCGCCGGGCTTCAATTCGGCAAGCTGCGCCCGGGTGATCAACTTGGGCGCAGCAGCGCCGGGGATCAAAACCGCGCCGATGATCAGATCGGCTTGACGCGCCAGATCCATCGTGGTGGCGGCATCGGCAAAGCCATTCTTGAAGGCGTGGCCAAAGACGTCATCCAGATAGCGCAGCCGGTTGACCGACCGGTCCAGCACGGTCACATCCGCGCCCATCCCGGCGGCAACCCTGGCGGCATGGGTGCCCACCACGCCGCCACCCAAGACCAGCACGCGGCCCGGCAACACGCCCGGCACGCCGCCCAATAGCACACCGCGCCCGCCATTGGCCTTTTGCAAGGTCCAGGCCCCGACCTGAGGTGCCAAACGCCCGGCAACCTCCGACATCGGCGCCAGCAGGGGCAGGCCGCCCCGATCATCGGTCACCGTCTCATAGGCAATCGCCGTGACACCGCCGGCGAGCAAATCCGCCGTCTGCTCCGGATCGGGGGCGAGATGCAGATAGGTGAACAACACCTGCCCCGCGCGCAGACGCTTGCGTTCGATCGGCTGCGGCTCCTTGACCTTAACGATCATCTCGGCAGTGGCGAAAACCTCCTGCGCCGTGGCAAGGATATGAGCCCCGGCCGCCACATAATCGGCATCGCTAAATCCAGCCCCCTCGCCCGCGCCAGCTTCGACCAGCACCTGATGGCCACGCAATACCGCTTCGCGTGCGGCGTTGGGCGTTACGCCCACCCGGAATTCCTGCGGTTTGATCTCTTTCGGGCTACCGATTTTCATCTGCGCTCTCCCATGATGGCAAATCAGACAAAGCAGGGACCGGTTGTCCCGCCGGATTTGCGTGAACTCACTACCTAACGCGAGCTTCGCGCAAACCCACCGCAGAAGGGTTGAAATTTCGCTGGCAGCAAGCGATCAAAATGGTAGATTATCGCGGAAAATGCCGGTTTGACGAAAGTTTATCCCATGTCACAGGAACTTGACGCAATCGACCGTCGCATCTTGGGTGTTCTGCAAAAGGACTCCCGCATCACCAATGCCGAACTGTCCGAACGGGTGAACCTGTCACCCTCGGCCTGCCACCGGCGGGTGCAGCGGCTGGAGGGCGATGGTTATATCGCAGCCTACGTGGCCCTGCTCGATGCCCGCAAGATGGGCCGCCCGACCATTGTTTTCGTGGAAATCACCCTGCAAAGCCAAGCCGAAGACCTGCTGGACGCCTTTGAACGCGAAGTGGCAAAGGTGCCCGACATCCTGGAATGCCACTTGATGGCGGGCGCGGCCGACTACCTGATCAAGATCATGGCGGAGGATACCGAGGATTTCGCCCGCATCCATCGCCGGTTCCTCAGCCGCCTGCCCGGCGTGCGGCAGATGCAGTCCAGCTTTGCGCTTAGAACCGTGGTGCAGACCACGGCGCTGTCAGTCTGAATTGCAAATCTTCGCAATCATCGCCCGCGCATTGGCTTGGTCCACCTCGCCTGCAAGAACCGGTCGCAGGCGGCGCAGAGCCTCAACCGCATAGCCCACGAAACCCCGCACACGCGGCAGGGCCCAAGCCTCGGGGGAGACGACGGTCCACCATTGCGGCGTCCGCAGCAGCGCAGGCGGGGCAAAGCACCGCACCAAGTCGGGGTCGGTATCGCCAACACAACACGGCAGGATGCCGATCCCCAATCCGGCGCGGATCATGCCGGTCATGTTCGGCACGTTGTTGCTGGTGCCCACCAGATCGCAGGCCCGCACCAGCCCCATGTAATATTTCACATGCGCCATCTGGGTCATTGACCCGGCGATACCGATGGTCGGATGCCCGGCCAAATCCTCGATGCCGGCAGGCAGGCCATGACGCGCCGCGTAGGCGGCTGCACAAAACGCCGTCCATGCGAAGTTAGGCAGGGCCTGACGGATCAAAGTGTCGCCTTCAAGCCCATCTCCGGCGCGAAAGGCGACATCAGCCTCGCCTTTGGTCAGGTCCAACCGATTTTCGGCCGACAGATAGTCGAACCGGATCTCGGGGTGAAGTTTGCGGTAACCCAAGGTCAAGGGCCCCACGAACAGCGACATCACCACCTCGGGTGCCGTAATGCGGATTTCGCCGGATAGGTCGCGCTGCAACCGCCCGGCCTCGCCGTCCAGCACCAAGCCCGCACGTTCGACCGCTTCGGCATGCGGCAACAGGGCCTCTCCGTGTTCGGTCAGATGGCTGCCCCGTGCGCCGCGCAGAAACAGACAGCAGCCCAGTGCATGTTCCAGCGCGTCGATGCGGCGGGTCACGGTGGTCTGGTTCAGGTTCAATTCCTTGGCCGCAGCCAGCGCTGAACCCCTGCGCGCAATCGCCAGAAAAATCCGCAGGTCGTTCCAATCGTACATAATGCACCATCTGATGTTCTGCGTTTTTGCATAACAGGAGTTCATTTGCCCGGATAGGCAGGGGCCTTGCAAAATGAACATATCACAGCACGCAAGTTTTCAAAAACACCTGTCTCAAAATGGAGTATAAAATGACCCAGGCTTTCCCAACTGCCGTCCTGCCCGTCAAAACCCGCGAGATGCACAGCCACCATTTCGACAGCACCATGTGGAACGGCTTTGCCTTCCGCGATGATGATGTAATCATCGCAACCTATGCCAAGTCCGGCACCACCTGGATGCAGCAAATCACCGCCCAGCTGATTTTTGACGGCAACCCCCCCGGCACTGTGGGCGACTTGTCCCCCTGGGTGGACCTGCGCATCCCGCCGCGTGAAGTGAAACTGCCCGCGATCGAGGCGCAATCGCACCGGCGCTTCCTCAAGACCCATCTGCCGGTCGAGGCGCTGAACTTTTCGCCCAAGGCCAAGTATATCTACATCGGCCGCGATGGCCGCGACGTGGCATGGAGCCTGTATAACCACCACAAGAACGCCAATGCGGCCTGGTACGGCGCGCTGAACGAAAGCCCCGGTCTTGTCGGCGCCAAGATCACCCCGCCCACCACCGATGTCGTGCCGTATTTCCGCGATTGGCTGGCGAATGACGGGCAGCCCTTCTGGAGCCTGTGGGAGAACCTGCGGTCATGGTGGGCGATCCGGGGCTTGGATAACGTGTTGATGGTCCATTACGCCGACCTCAAGCGCGATATGCCGGGCGAAATGCGCCGCGTCGCCGCCTTTCTGGACCTTGATCCGCAGAACTGGCCGGCAATTCTTGAGCATTGCTCGTTTGATTACATGAAAGCTCATGCCGCAGCTTACGCGCCCTTGGGTGGCGTGTTTTGGGAAGGCGGGGCAGAGACCTTCATCAACAAGGGCACCAATGGCCGCTGGCAGGG
>JAYTQA010000013.1:0-2088 GCA_043746955.1 bacterium
GTCGACCAGAAGGTCGCCTCTGCCTTGTGGCGAGGAAGGTCTCGACCTTGGCAATCGCCTGATCGGTGGCGGCGAAAGCGGCGTTCTGGCGCAGCGTGACGTCGAGGATCAGTTCGGGGCGGTCAGAGGTCGGGAAGAACTGCTGCCCGACAAATTTCATGCCATGGATCGACAGGCCGAACACGGCGACGGTGACAGCGATGGTCACCCATTTGGCCCGTATGGCCCAGATCAGAACCCGTTGATACAGCTTGCGAAACCGTCCCGGTTCGGGCGAGTGATGCGGCAGCGCGACATAGACCACGGCCTGACCGGGGAAGGTGACCGAGCGGGTGTTTTTCAGGCTGCCCGGTTCCTGTAGTTTCTTCTCGATCCGGTCGATGACCTGGGTGACGGTATCCTCGGCCGTGGCACCGGGCAGGGCGGCGGAGATGATCATGGTCTTGATGGCAAAGGACGGATCCTCTTCGCGGCCAGGCGACATGTAGGACAAGGCCCCCGCCAGCAGCGACACGATGATCAGATACCAGACCAGTGACCGATGCCCGAGCGCCCGGTCGGACAGGTTGACGCCGCTCATCCTTCGATCCTTGCGCCCAGGATCTGACCTTCGGTCAGGCGGTGCACGCCTTTGACGGCAACCGCGTCCCCGGTGTTCAGGCCAGAGGTGATGCTCACCCGGTTGCCCAGCCGGGCACGAAGGGTGACGGCCACCTCATGCGCCTTGCGGTCGGTGGCGGTGACCGTCCACACCGTCGGCGCCTGATCGCTGCCGGTCAGCGCCGCGACGGGCAAGGTCATCACCGGCGCGGGCGTGGCGGCCAGTTCGGCACTGATCAGGGCACCGATCCGGTAGATTTCCGGCGCTTGCGGCAGGGTCACGCGGATGCGACCTCTGCGGCATCGACATCCTCAGCCAGGGTGATCTGGTCAAGGGTCGCCAGAACCTGACCCTTCGTCACGCGGTCGCCCGCCGAGACGGGCAGGGTGGCCAAGCGCCCGGCGGTCTGAAACGCCGGAACCGTGCTGGTCTCGGCGGCAATGACGCCGGTAAAGCTGCGCTGGCGGGTGGGATCGGCGGTGACGATCTCTGACACGATGGGGCGGGGGGCGTCTTGCGCCAGCGCGGGCAGAGGCACGCCCTGCGGCACGCCCTGCGGCCTCGGCCCGGCTGGCGTCAAGCCGGGCCAGTTCCTGCCCGGGCACGACGTGATCGCCGGTCCGGGTTGCTGGGCCGGGTTGCTGGGCCGGGTTGATGGACCGGGCGGAAGGACTTGGCCTATCGACAAGGCGGACGGGTCACGTTGACGGACTTGGCCGGACGCCGGGGCACGGGCGGACTTGCAGCCCCTGTCGCATCTTCGTAACGATAGGCTTGGGCCATCCGACATGGACCATCCGACATGGGCCATCCTTGCAGGAGACACGTCATGCCGCAGGTCACCTCTACCCTGACGCTGTTTCGCAACCCGACGTTTCGCATGCTGTGGGTGGCAGCGCCTTTGCCGCTGGCCTGCGCTATGTCGGCATGTCGCCCAACCTGTTGAAGGTGATCCTGCGCGGCACCATCTTCGGCTTTTCGGCCGTGGCGATTTTGGCGCTGCTGCCCCTGATCGTGCGCGAGGTTCTGTCCGGCAGCGCCTTGACCTATGGCATCCTTCTGGGCTGTTTTGGGATGGGCGCCGTGGTGGGCGCCTTCCTCAACGCCCGCCTGCGCGCCCGCTTTCACAATGAGGCGCTGACGCGGGCGGCTTTCGTGGTCTTTGGCCTTGGTTGCGTGGTGCTGGCGATCAGCCGCAGCGATGTCATCTCGGGCCTTGCGTTGCTTTGCGCCGGAGGGGCCTGGGTGATCGCACTGTCGCTGTTCAACGTGACCGTGCAACTGTCAACGCCGCGCTGGGTGGTCGGCCGGGCGCTGGCGCTGTACCAGACCGGCGTTTTCGGCGGCATGGCGGCGGGCAGCTGGATCTGGGGTGTGATGGCGGAAAGCCACGGTTCCAGCGGGGCGATGCTGGGCGCGGGCGCGGTCCTGGCCTTTGGCGCTTTGGTCGGACTTTTGGCGCCGTTGCCCGATCTGGGAGCGGCCAA
>JAYTQA010000014.1:0-5568 GCA_043746955.1 bacterium
ACCGTGATCGACAACCGCCCGGATGGCGAGATTCCGCGGCCATTGCACAGCGCCGCGATGAAGACCGCAGCCGAGGCTTTGGGCCTGACTTTCGTGATCAATCCGGTCCTGCCTGGCGATTTTTCGGACCACGTCCTGGCCACCCAACGCGCCGCGATGCAGACGGCTCAAGGGCCGGTTTTCGCCTATTGCGCCACTGGCAACCGCTGTTCCTGCGTTTGGGCGCTGGTTCATGCCGGGCAGCAGTCCACCGATGATCTGATCGCCGCCCCCGCAAGGTTTGGCTTTAACCTTGAACCGCTCCGGCCCCGGATTGACGCCGCCGCCCGGTAAAGTCGGACCCTGCCTTCATGGCGGTCAAAGATGCAGCACAGGCCGCAATTTCGAACCGGTGCCGGCGATGGTGGCACCTGTAGCACCAGCACCACCGATCACCTCGCCGGGCGAAGTTTTCGCGCCTGGACCGGCGCGATGGTGGTTTCAATCCGTCCCGGTGGCGCGGAAGTCTGCGGTATTCTCTACCGCTGGAAACTCCACCACCTGGAAACCGACCGGATCGGCGGCATGCTCGCCGACGCGGCGCGCCATCCCACCCGCCTGACTGGCTGGTTCGGTCAACCGGATCGCCCGCATCCCACGATTTTGGCCCAGTTTTCCTTCGCCCACCCGGCGGCCATCCAGCCCTTCCAGGCTGATCCGGTCAATCGCCGCGTCCAACAACGGCAGGATCATCCCCTCGGTCAGCGCCATCACCTGCGCCAGCGGCATGGTCAGCCGGGCCAAAACCGCCTCCACCCGCGCCGAGGCACCATTGATCCGGTCGGCCAATCCCGCAGAAAACGCCGGCGCGTGATCGTTGGGCGCATTTGCGTCGGCCAGATGCGCCGGACGCCGCCCCCGACCCTCTGCCGGCAGCGCCAGCAAAATCTCCCCGGTGCGCAAGCCGCCCGCCAGCGCGATATCGGCGCGCAGCAGCCGCAGCGGCGCATCCTCCAGCAGCAGGGCCAGCGGGCGCGGATCGTCGAGGAAGGACGCATAGCGAAACCCCCCGGCCCAGACCAGATCGGCCTCCTCGGCCAGCGATTGTTCCAAAGCCGTCAGCGCCGCATCAATCACCGCCACAACCATCGCGGCATCGGTGCGGGTCGGTTTGCGCGGGCTAAGATCCTGCGACCGGATCCGGCCGATCGTCTGCGCCTCGATAAAACCCGCAAGGATCGGCTGCGACAGGATAATCGCGCCCAAACCCTCCTCCGGCCCGTCCAGCACCGCAATCAACGCGCGGTCCGGCACCAGCTCCGCCAGTTCCGCCAGCGACCGACGCTCCACTGTCAGGGTCCGCACATCCAGCGCGATTTTCATCATGTCGCGCGCGGTCCGCGCCAGACCCAGCCGCCAAGCCCGATCCGCGCCCGGCCCGCCCTCAACCTGCGCTGCGTTTTGCGACGCAATCTTGCGACGGATGATTCCAGCCTCTGCCATCAGACCACCTGCCTTACCTTCGGTCAGAATGGCCGCAACCTGTTAGCAAAGGGTTGAAAACCAAAGCGCATTTGACCGGTTTTCCGAAAAATCAGGGGCGACCGCCCGGGCCGCCCCTGTCCGCGTCCCCGCCTGGCGTGGTCCTATTTCAGCGCCTTATCGGTGATGTCATGCGTCCAGGCACCTTCAGGCGCTTTGGTGATCACCGGGTCCGAACCGCCCGCAAGCAGCGTGGCGACGGTGCGCTTATAATCAGCCTCGTCCAAAGAGCCATTCGATCCGGCGGTCAATTTGGCAACCTCGCCCATCATAAACTTCTGATGCGCCTCGGTTTGAGCGCCCGTCTGATCGGCCTCCATCACAATGGCGGCAGCGGCATCAGGTTTAGCCTCCGCATCCTTCCAACCTTTCATCGAGGCACGGACAAACTTGACCATCTTGGCCGAAAAAGCCGCATCCTTCAGATTGGGTTCCAGCACATAAAGCCCATCCTCCAAAGTGGCGACGCCTTCATCTTCATATTTGAAGGTCACCAGGTCATCCGCCTTGATCCCTGCATCCAGAACCTGACCATATTCGTTATAGGTCATGGTCGAAATGCAAGCCGCCTGCTTTTGCAACAAGGGGTCCACGTTAAAACCTTGCTTCAGCACGGTCACACCATTCGCCCCCCCGGTGGTGGGAAGCTTCAACTGGCTCATCCATGACAGGAAAGGATATTCGTTGCCATAGAACCAGACCCCCAGAGTTTTGCCCTTGAAATCAGCTGGCTTTGCTACACCAGAGGATTTCAAGCAGGTCAACATCAGCCCCGAGTGTTTGAACGGCTGAGCAATATTGACCAGCGGAAGGCCCTTTTCACGCGCAGCCAGCGCCGCGGGCATCCAGTCAACAATCACATCAGCCCCGCCACCGGCAATCACCTGCTCAGGGGCAATATCCGGCCCGCCGGGC
Organism: bacterium; assembly: GCA_043746955.1. Classification (GTDB taxonomy): domain Bacteria; phylum Pseudomonadota; class Alphaproteobacteria; order Rhodobacterales; family Rhodobacteraceae; genus Stagnihabitans. Next base: position 2,437 of record JAYTQA010000014.1, read on the forward strand.
AGGATCGTGACATCAAGTCCCTCATCCTTGTAATAGCCCTTTGAGGCGGCGACATAATATCCGGCGAATTGCGCCTGAGTCACCCATTTCAATTGCAGCTTCACCGTTTCATTGGCGAAAGCCGCCCCGCCTGCCAGTGCGACTGCTGCGGCGGAAATCAGAAGCTTCATCATTGTAACCTCCATGTTGTGTTATCTGCCCCTTTGCGAGGGATGCCAGAACGTGACAGCGCGTTCCACCACCACTACCAAACCATAAAACACCGAGCCAGCCAGTGCTGCCACCGCAATCTCGGCCCAAACCAGCGGCAAAGCCAGTTGCCCCACCGCCGTCGAAATCCGAAACCCCATACCGAGTGTAGGCGATCCGAAATTTTCCGCAACAATAGCGCCGATCAGCGCCAAAGTCGCCGCAATTTTTAACCCATTGAACAAAAAAGGCATCGCGGCAGGCAGACGCAGTTTGATCAGGGTCTGCCAATAACTCGCTCCCCAGGTTGCCATCAGATCGCGCTGCATCCGGTCCGACGCCGAAAGCCCCGCCACCATATTTATCAGAACCGGGAAAAACACCATGACCACAACCACCGCCGCCTTGGATTGCCAATCAAAACCGAACCACATCACCATAATCGGCGCGACGCCCACAATCGGCAAAGCGGCGACGAAATTTCCAATAGGCAACAGCCCATTGCGCAGAAATGGCACACGGTCCACCAGAATTGAAACCACTACGGCAGAACTTGTGCCCAAGAGATATCCTGACAACCCGCCTTTCAAAATCGTCTGCACAAAGTCAATCCAGAGGGTCGGCAAATTCGCAACAATCGCACCGCCAATCCGCGAAGGCGCCGGCAAGATCACCTCGGGCACCGCCAGCCCGGTCACAACCCCTTGCCACAGAACCAGAATTGCCAAACCGAACAGGCCGGGAATGGCGATCCGAACCGCACGACGTCCGGAATAACGCGACCCCGCCAGCCATGCATTGATACCCCAAGCCACCAACCAGAATCCAATGGCAATCAAAATGCTCACGCTCCAACTCCCATGCGCCGGATCACCAAAGTTTCCAGAAGGCGCACCAGAATAATAAGCATACCCGCCAAAATCGCCGCTGCGAACAGGGCCGCCCAGACGATGATCGGCGATCCGAACTGGCTGCCAATCAGCATCCGCGCGCCAAGCCCCTCAATCGCCCCGGTTGGCAATTCCCCCACAATCGCACCAACCAGAGAGGCCGCAATGCCCACCTTCAGGGAAGCAAACAAATAAGGAACCGAAGACGGAAACCTCAGCAGCCAAAAACCTTGCAGTTCGCTAGCGCCGTATGTTTTAAGCTGATCCAGCTGCATCTGATCCGGACTGCGCAGACCTTTAATCATGCCAACTAGAACCGGAAAATAACTTAGGTAAGCCGCGATGATCGTCTTGGAGACCAAAGCATTCGATACGCCAAGATGGTCACCAAAGCCCAGTGAATTGGACAAGACCACGATCATTGGTGCGATTGCCACAACCGGCACGGTTTGGCTGATAATCGCCCATGGCATCAGGCCAAGGTCGAGGGTACGGCTTCGGACGATTCCCATCGCCATCACAACTCCCAAACCGGTGCCCAACAGAAAACCCCAGAATGTAGCGATCAGCGTGACATAGCCGTGATAGACCAATGACTTTTTCGAGGTGATGGAATAACCTACGATCCCCCTCCACAATTCCTGCACGACCTGATGCGGGGCAGGAAGAACCGGTCGTTTCTGCACCATCGCGTCCGACAGCAGCAGGCTAATCGTTACCAAATTCCCATTCCGTGCCGCCTGATCATATGTCCATGCCGCATTGAGCCAGATGCAGGCACCATACCAGAGCGCCACAATGACAGCTAAAATCCCTATTACCGGACCATATTTCATGTAAGGAATCCCGTCCTCACCAATGGAAGACAAAAGGACGACGCAAAGATGACCCCAGTCTTACGCATCCGAATGTCCCGCACGCAGTCCCTCGCGTACCCGGTGGGCGATGTCGATGAACGCCTTAGTGTCGCGAATATCCAGGGGCCGCTCCCTCGGCAAAGGGCTGTCAATCACATCCGCAATCCGACCCGGACGCGGAGACATCACCACAATTTTAGTCGATAGATAGACCGCCTCCGGGATCGAATGGGTGACAAAGCAGATCGTCTTTCCCGTGCGATGCCAAAGCTTTAGCAACTCCTCGTTCAGCCTGTCGCGGACAATCTCATCCAGCGCGCCGAACGGTTCATCCATCAGCAGGATATCCGCATCAAACGCCAAAGCCCGCGCGATAGAAGCGCGTTGCTGCATGCCTCCGGAAAGCTGCCAGGGGAATTTGCGGCCAAACCCCGAAAGCTCGACCAATTCAAGAACCCGGTCCACCCGGGCCGCTTGCTCAATCTTGGAAAACCCCATAATTTCAAGCGGTAGCGAGACGTTCCTCGCAACTGTCCGCCACGGATAAAGCCCTGCTGCCTGAAACACATAACCATAGGCGCGCTTTTTTCGAGCCTCCTGCGGCGTCATCCCGTTCACCGTTAAAAGCCCACCGGTCGGAATTTCCAAATCCGCAATCGCTCGCAGAAAAGTCGTTTTACCACAACCACTTGGCCCGATGAAACTGACAAATTCGCCTTTGCTTACCGTCAGGCTGACATCCTTAAGCGCCTGGACCGGGCCATCGCCGGTCTGAAACACCAGATTGACGCCCTTGGCCTCGATCACCGCAGGACTGGTGGTATCTTTCATCAAATCTTGCCCAATCTCACGCTATACTTGCCCTGATCCAACCGCCAAGGAGAGGCCAAATGAAGGAATGCCGCAAACTTCGCCCGACCGGACTTTATGCCGGAAAACAAGGGTTTACCTACAACGAAGGTGTCGCCCATGAGACGGTCGGAAGCGACGCCATCTGCATGCATCTGCTGACCATCCCGCCGGGGGGACGTGCGAAAGCCCACAAACACGCCTCCCATGAAACCGCGATCTACATGCTGGACGGGACAACCGTGATGTATTGGGGCCAAGCCCTTGAAAACCGAATGGAAGTTGTCGCGGGAGATATCCTTTACATTCCCGCCGACATGCCGCACCTGCCCTTCAACCCAGGCCCC
>JAYTQA010000015.1:0-2079 GCA_043746955.1 bacterium
GGCGCAAGGAAACTCTGCTGGGCGACGCCCTCGAAGCCGTGATCGCCGCGGTCTACCTTGACACCGGTTTTGATGGGGCCCGCGCCCTGATCCTGCGCCTGTGGGCGGCCCGGATTGCCGCCGTGGACGCCGACAGCCGCGATGCCAAAACCAGCCTGCAAGAATGGGCGCAGGCCCGTGGCATGGCCCCGCCCAGCTATGACGAGGCGGCGCGGGACGGCCCCGACCACCAACCGATTTTCACGGTTCGGGTGACCTTGGCTGATGGCGCCACCGAACTGGCCCGCGCAGGCTCCAAGCGTCAGGCTGAACAAATGGCAGCACGGGCCCTGCTCGCGCGGATAGAGGTGCCGAAATGACTGAAGTGACGGAAGCCACCCCGCACCGCGCCGGCTTTGTCGCGTTGATCGGCGAACCCAATGCCGGAAAATCCACCCTGCTCAACAAGATGGTCGGGGCCAAGGTTTCGATCGTCACCCATAAGGTGCAAACCACCCGCACCCGGATCAGGGGCGTGGCGATGCAGGGTGCGTCCCAGATCGTATTCGTCGACACCCCCGGCATCTTCCGCCCGCGTCGCCGTCTTGACCGTTCGATGGTCGCCGCTGCCTGGGGCGGTGCCGCCGACGCCGATATCATCGTGCTGTTGATCGAGGCGCACCGTGGCCTGACCGAAGGCGCCAAAGCCATCATCGAGGGGTTGAAGGACCGCTTCCCGTCGGGCGGTCAGGTCGCCTTGGCCATCAACAAGATCGACAAGGTCAAGGCCGAAAGCCTGCTGCAACTGGCCGAAGCGGCCAACTCCGCCTTCCCGTTCACCACCACCTTCATGATCAGCGCCGAACGTGGCCACGGGGTCGATAAACTGAAAATCTGGCTCGCCGATCTGGTGCCGGTTGGCGAATGGTTCTACCCCGAAGATCAGATCGCCGACCTGCCCGAACGCCAGATTGCCGCCGAGATGACCCGCGAAAAGCTGACGCTCCGGCTGCACGAAGAACTGCCCTACCAGTTGACCGTGGAAACCGAAGCCTGGGAGGATCAGCCCGACGGTTCCGCCAAGATCGCCCAGATCATCTATGTCGCCCGCGACGGCCACAAAGGCATCGTGCTTGGCAATAAAGGCGAGACGATCAAGTCGATCGGCATCGCCGCGAGGGCCGAAATCTCGGCCTTTCTGGGTCGAACAGTCCACCTGTTCCTTGAGGTGAAAGTGCGCCCGAACTGGCTGGAAGAACCCGAACGCTACACCGAAATGGGTCTGGATTTCAAAGACGGCAACCCGCCCAACTGACCCACACCGCCGGATCCAAATGTGCGGGGTCAACCCCACCCTAAAGCGGTTTGCGTTTGACAAGAACCAAACAACCGCTTTAGGCCTTTGTTTTTGCACGCATTTCATCCGAAAACCGCTTCACACTTTTCGGAATGCGCCCTAGCTTCGGTCCTACCACTTTGATCCGAAAACTTAAACCTAAGGCGAGGTTCCCCCCGCCATGCAGTGCCGGATGTCCGGGATGTGAATCAAAAGTTAACGAAAAGTCCCAAGCCACTGATTTAAAACGCTTTTCCAAAGCGTCCACATGTGGACGCCGCCAAAACTCCTCGACTAACCCCCGCCATCTTCCGATAGACTCCCGCCAAACCCTCCCCTACTCTCCCCCGGCAACCCCAAGGAGGCCCCCGATCCAACCTCGCCTCGCCTCCGGCATCTGGGTTGCCGCCTACCTGACCCGGCTGCGCCTCGCCGAAATCCCGGTCTACGTCACCCAAAAAGGTGACCAGACCGCCGGGGCAGTGATTGTGAAAGTGGCCACCCTGAACGGCCAGGCCCGCGCCTTCCAGCGCAGCTTTGACATGACCGCCAACGCCCGGATCTGGATACCCCTGACCGAAGGCCCCGAACCCGAGGTCGACGCGCTTCTCACCCGCCAAAAGGCGCGCGACCGCGACCTGTGGGTGATCGAACTGGAAGACCGTCAGGGCCGCACCCTGCTGGAGCAAGACGGGTTATCAGACTGACCGCGCAGGCCGCACCCTGCTGGAGCAAGACGGGTTATCGGACGGACCGCGCAGGCG
>JAYTQA010000016.1:0-5551 GCA_043746955.1 bacterium
AGTCGCTCGAACACCAGCGCCAATGGGGCGCTGGAAGTGGCAAGCTCGACAGGTGGCACCGCAACAACCGCCACCCAGACCACCAGTGCATAGACCAGCGCAGTCAATCCGAGTGTCAGAAAAAGCGCCCACGGCAACGTGCGCGACGGATTCCTCATTTCCTCAGCAACGTTGACCAGATGCTCGAAGCCGATGAATGCAAAGACTGCGATTAGCGTCGTTCCTGAAAGCCCGACCCATACACCTATGTCACCCGACGCAGGCAGGATCTCAGGGAGGCGGGTCAGGACATCGCTACCCGCCCCAAAACCAGCAACGATGATAAGCATAAGCCCGCCAAGTTCGATCAAGGTCATGATGCCGGCCAAGGTGACGGATTGGCGAGTTGACAGGCAGGCCACAAGCCCCATCGATAGCACGACGAGCGTGATGATCCAGCGCGCTGGCAGATCGACAAACACGCCAAGATAGCCCGCGCTGCCCACACTGATCGTGGCCGCCGAGATCGTTGCTGTCAGGACAACCAGCAACCCCATGGTGAGGCTTATCCAGGGCCGGCCGAACGCCTTTTCAGTATAAGCAGCCTCGCTGGCGCTGACGGGCATGCGCGTGCCAAGTTCGACGAACGACGCGGCACTGAACGACATGACCAGTGCGGCAAAGACGAAAGCCAGCGGCGCATGCATGCCGCTTCGCCCCGCACCGATACCAACCAGCACATAAATGCCCGCGCCAATCGTCACGCCAAGCCCATAGAGCACTGCCAGCCAAAGCGTCAACGAACGCTTGAGCTGTCGAGGCTGGGCCGATTCGACCAGTATCATCATCCTGTTTTCATCTTGGGCTTAGATTAGCTCGGCGACGAATGATTTGAAATGATGCAGGTTAGACCAACCGGACTTCCGTTTAATGCGAGACTTTCGTTCGGTGCTGGAAACTCGGATGGCAGGCAGGCGGCCAAACCTAAGTCCATGGTCGGATTTTGAACGTGCCTGACCGGTCGTAATCGTGCGGATCGGCGGACACCTGATTGCCCGCAATCTCGTTCGACAGCGTTCTGAGCAAGGTCACCGCAAACACATGCGACGTCTTCAGATCACCGCCAATTGGGATGATTCGCAGGAAAATCCTAAGATGCCCTAACGTTACGCAAAAGGCTGCCTTTGAAAACGCCCCGCTGACGCGGCTGGCAGAGTGTCAATGATCCAAATCAATGCAAAAGATCGTACGAAGCGTATTTATCGGTCTTGGATGAAGGTGAGGGGAAATTCAATAGAACATGCTAATTTGGGCCGCTTTCATACAGAAAATGTCGAGCGCCGTCGCAGTCGCGGCTCTGATCGGCGCTGCACGGGGGCGACAGAAGGGTGAAGGCCCGGCGCGGTTGTCGGCGGGGCATCTGGACGCTTGCGTTCACCTCGATTGCCGGTACAGTCGCGTTCACCTCGCTGGTTTTCCGATGGGTATACAAACAGCGAAAATATGGAACTATTTGTGACGGCTAAACTGCATCAGTGTGAGCAGCCATTCCTCGCAATAGTCAGATTGCACAGTTTCGACGAAGTAGCAAATATACAGATTGTTGATTTTTCTTGTCAAGGGCACGAATCATGTCGCCTCTCTAATGCTTGCGCGCGTGCGCCGAAAGCATATCGCCGAACGGCTTAACGCTATCGGTTAGCGTAGAACTTTGCACGATATACTCACGGATATAGTCGGCCGCGTACGCGAACCGGTTGATATGCGGACCAGCGACCGTGTTTGCATTTTTCAGTGGCAGGTTGCCCGCTATTGAGCACGCGGGGAACATGCCCGCGATACTCGTAAGTCGACTGCCATGCTCATCCGCTCGGACCCGTCAGAAGTGACGGTCTGCAAAGCAAAGGGAACGTCATGCAACATCCAACCCCATTCGGCAGCGGCGCGCGCATTTCTGGAATCTTGAAGCTGCAAACAATTGTGCCTGGACTGGATGCCGCGCCCCGGGCGCAAGCTTCGCGCACGAGGGGTCGGTCGCCCGACAATTGGGAGGTCATCGAAGCAAGCTGGGCAGCGATGACCAAGCGCACGGGGGGCGGATGTGCGCCCCGTGTCGTCGATGCGACGCCGCAATCGGTGCTGCCACTTGGTCGTCAGTGCGCAGAGACACCAATTGGTCTTCCGTCGGACCTGGTCGCGCAAAACACATGATCGACTGGCATTGTGCAGTCATTGTGCAGGCTGTGCTCGCGGTCGATATGGTAGCGGCCAATGTTGACGAAAGCTGGACGACCGTCAGCAACTGCGCGACAAGTCTGAAGTGCCTTGAAACTTCTTCAGCTCGTGCCCGGCAACCCCTCCAGTCGATCAAGTTCATTTCTTCGCTTTTGCTTCCGTAGAGCTTGACACCTGTCTTGCCAACACCTCCTTCACGTTCGACATCTGACAACGTCCCCCGCGCCGCGTCTTGATCCTGCGTGCGGTGAGTTCTGTGGCAATCGCGCAAATACTGAGAGCACCTGCCGCATGAACATCGGCGACGACTGCTGCGATGTCCGACCCAAATTGGTCCGCATTTGCCGTAAACGGCTCCTTGGCGCGCCCCAACTTTCCGTTCGCCAGAATCCTGCGCATGGAATTTTGCCCCCCGCCACCCTTTCGACCAACGCTGACCTTGCATCTGATTGCTGTCCCGGGCGCAATCAATCAACGGTGCAAGCTGGAAGATGCGCCGAACACCATTGGCCAGACTCGTCGCATGCCCATATCATGTATCTGGGATGGCCCCTGTCGCGAGGATAACCTGCACATGACTTCACCGCGCGACCTGTCTGTGGCGTCTTACAATATCCACAAAGGCATTGGCACCGACCGGCGGCGCAATCTGGCGCGGACCGTGGCGGTGATTTCCGAAATCGGCGCCGATATTCTGGCGTTGCAAGAGGCGGATACCCGGTTTGGCACCCGCACCGGGCTGCTTGATCTGGAGAGTATCCGGCGCGATCTGGGGCTGATCGCGGTGCCTCTGGAAGGTGTCGGCGACGCCCATGGCTGGCATGGCAACCTGCTGCTGGTGCGCAATGCGCTGGTGCATGAAGTGCATCAGCTGATCCTGCCGGGGTTCGAGCCGCGCGGCGCGCTGGTGACGGATATGCTGATCGACGGCCAGCCGTTGCGGGTGGTGAACGCCCATCTGGGGCTGTTGCCCGGCTCGCGGGCCGCACAGGCGCGGGCATTGCTGACCAAGCTTGCCAGCCTTGACGCGCGGCCAACGCTGCTGATGGGCGATCTGAATGAATGGCGCGGCCAAAGTGCGGCGCTGAAAACCTTTGGTGAGCGGTTCACCATCGGGCCTGCGCGCCTCAGTTTCCCGGCGCGCTATCCGCTGCTGGCCCTTGACCGGATGATGACCTGCACCCAAGGCGAGCTGCTGGATATCGCCACGCATGACAGCCCGCTGGCCCGCCGCGCCTCGGACCATCTGCCGATCACTGCCAAACTGCGGCTGGCGGCGCAGAATGGTTCTGCCCAGCCATGATCGCATTGAGTCTGCAGGTTTTGCTCTGGATCGTGATCGGCGTTCTGCTGATCACCATCGCATCGTCGCTGGCGCAGGGGTCCAACCGGCGGTTTCGACGCAAGACGCGTGGGCCTGCCATGCAGTCGCTGCCGCGCGGCAAGGTGCAGACCAAACTGGACGCGCTGCTTGATCCGCTTGAAGCTCAACACAACGGTCAGTCCGGCCTGGCGACGCTGCTCGACAACTCTGACGCTTTCGCCGCCCGTGCGCTGTCGGCGGCGCAGGCGGGGCGCAGTCTTGATCTGATGTATTACATTTGGCGCACCGATCTGACCGGCTGGCTGCTGCTGGACGCGCTGGTTGCGGCGGCGGATCGGGGGGTGCGCATTCGCCTGCTGCTGGATGATGTCAACGTCCAGGGTTTTGATCTGGCGTTTCTGGCGCTGACCGGGCACCCGCTGATTGACGTGCGGCTGTTCAATCCGACGCGCAACCGCGGCCATGTTATTCGCCGCACCTTCGAGATGCTGCTGGGGCTGGGGCGGTTCAATCGCCGGATGCATGGCAAACTGTGGATCGCGGACAACCGGTTGGCGATCATCGGCGGGCGCAATATCGGCGACACCTATTTCAGCACATTCGACGCTGACACCCGCCACTCGATTGACGCGGACATGCTGCTGGTGGGCCCAAAGGTGGACGAGGTGGCCGCCTTGTTTGACAGCTATTGGAACCTTGGACTTTCAATGCCGATCCTTGGCCTCTGGCCCGGATTCAAGCTGAACCGAACCGCCTTTCGCAACCGGCTGGCCCGCCATGTCGGGTCGGCCCCGTCCCGTCGTTATCTTTCCCAAACGCTGGATGGTCGCACGGCAGAGTTGGAACTATCGGAGAAGCTGCATTGGACCGATAAGGTGCAGATTCTGGCTGACCCGCCGGACAAGGCATATGGCAATCACTCCGCCCCATGGATGTCGACCGCCATCGCCAGCATTCTGACCAATGCCAAGACGGAAGTGCGGCTGATCACACCCTATTTCGTGCCCGGCCGGGCGGGCATTGAGGGGTTGACCGCGCTGGCCGCGCGGGGTGTCAGGGTCAGCTTGCTGACCAACGCGCTGTCGGCGACGGACATGCTGCTGGTTTACGGTGCCTACCGGCGCTACCGCAGTGCGCTGCTGACGGCGGGGGCTGAAATCCATGAATTCTCGCCTGCGCCAAAGCCGGGGCGCAAACGCGATGTGCTGCATTCCAAGGTTTTTGTGATTGACGGAACGCAAGCCATCGTCGGCTCGCTCAACTTCGATCTGCGCTCGGCCTTTACGAACACGGAGTTGGGTCTGTTGTTTGAACATCCTGCACTCGTGGCTGACATCACCGGGATGATCGACAGGCTGAGCGCCTCTGATCAGGCCTATACCGTTTCGCGCAGCAACAATGCGCTGCAGTGGGCTGTCACCCGCCCTGGCCTTGCGACGGTGATGACTGTGGAGCCCGAGGCGAGCAGGCCGCAGCGCGCCATTTCCTGGATCGTCGGGCTGTTGCCGATACAAGCGTATTTGTAAGATCAATTATACTGTGGGCAGGTGATGGCGGTTGTGGCAAAACGGACAGCCCTTGCCGCTGTCGCGGATCTTACAGCGGTTGGCAAGAAGCCGACCCGAAGCCTTGCCACAGTTTCGCAATCGGCGCTGGCTGCAGGTCATGACCACCGTGCACGCCGCCCGGTTATTGCCGCCGTCAAACCATCGTTGGCATGTGTCTTGCCGGCCAATTATCAGGGCACCGTCGCAACCGCGATCGGATCGTCTTTCTGGGTTAAGTCGAACTTGCCGCGAGCCTTGGGCGACTGATCCGCTTCTGCGGCTTGCGGCGCAATCCGCAATGCCCGCAGCGCGTTCAGAATGACCGCCACATCAATCACCTCTTGCAACAGCGCACCCTGAACCGGTGTGAGGTAACCAAGGGCCGCCGCGATCATGCCTGCAAAAGACAACCCGATCCCGGCATAGACACTTTGCAGCGCGATGGCGCGCGAGCGGCGGGCAATAT
>JAYTQA010000017.1:0-5542 GCA_043746955.1 bacterium
TGGCCACCCTGTCCACTGTCGCCGCCCGGCTTTACGCGGCGCTAAGCGCCTTTACCCAACGCTACGACGAGCTTCGCGCCATCTACCGGGCTCGCATGGCCGAAACCTCGGCGCCTGCGTTCTGGCAGGCCGAGGCTGACGCAGGTCAGTTCGGGGTGCTTTATGGCTGACCTGCCGGAAGAGCGTTACCGGATGACCGCACATGGCGAGCTGCGGCGGATTACCTCTGGCTTCCGGATGAACGAAAAAGCGGTCGGCCATGGCGCGCGGATTTCAATGGCGACGCTGGCCGATGCATCCAACACCTTTCTGGATGGCAACGTCTATTCGTCTGCCGTCAGTTTGGCGCCTTCACGGTTGATGCCCTACACCGGCACCCGCTGGCAGTTGCGCCTGAACAGCGACGGGTCGTGGTCTTTCCTCAATCAGGGGCAGGATCAGCAGATGCTGTCTGGCTCTGGCGACGCCGTCACTTTGGGGCGGGAGCCGGCTTTTGGCGATGTCGAACGCTTTAACTCCACCCGCTGGCTGTTGTACCGCGACCTCACCGGCTTTCGCCTGCGCCCCTGCATGCGGGTCGGCGGCTGGTTGGGTGTGCGCGACAGTCACGCGACTTTGGCCGGGGTGGACGAGCCGGTCGGCCGCTGGCTCTATTGGACGATAACCCCTTATGCTGCCGATGAATAAACCTGCGAAACCTCAATAGCGAAACTCTTTGCCCGGCTGCGGACTGGCCCAGATCTCGGCCCCCGGCTGCAATGCGGTATCGCCATCGGTGCGCGCCACCAAAGCGCCCAAACCCGGCACATCCAGATGCACAATCGCATCGGCGCCCAGATGTTCGACGTATTTGACCCGGCCTTTCCAGCGCCCTTCGCGGCCCAAAACCACATGTTCGGGCCGGATGCCATAGGTCCGGCACCCCATCGCCTCCGCCAGTTTGCCGTCAAACAGGTTCATCCGGGGCGAGCCGATGAACCCGGCCACAAACGGCGTGGCAGGCTGGTTGTAAAGCGCCATCGGGCTGCCGCCCTGTTCAATCTGCCCGCCGTTGAGCACGACAATCTTGTCGGCCATCGTCATCGCCTCGACCTGATCATGGGTCACGTAAATCATCGTAGCCCCCAATCTGGCATGCAAATCGGTAATCTCGATCCGCATTTGGCTGCGCAGACTGGCATCCAGGTTCGATAAGGGTTCGTCGAATAAAAACACTTTGGGGTTGCGCACAATCGCCCGGCCAATCGCCACCCTTTGCCGCTGCCCACCCGACAATTCTTTCGGTTTGCGGTCCAGCAATTGCCCAAGCTGCAAAGTCGCCGCCGTCTGATCGACGATCTTCGCAATCTGGTCCTTGGGCATTTTAGCAAGGCTCAATCCAAAGCCAATATTCTGCCGCACGGTCAGATGCGGGTATAAAGCGTAGCTTTGAAACACCATCGCAATGCCGCGCTCGGACGGTTCCGCCTGAGAGACCTCCGCCCCGTCAATATGGATGGTGCCAGCGGTCGCCACCTCAAGCCCCGCAATAATCCGCAACAAGGTTGATTTGCCGCAACCTGATGGCCCAACAAACACGCAGAACTCGCCATGCTTGATGGTCAGATCAATTCCCTTGATCACATCCACCGCGCCGAAGCTTTTGCGGATGCCGGTCAGGACCACCTCCACCATGATTTACCCTTTCACGGCGCCAGCGGTCATGCCGGCCACGATGTGTCGGTTGAAGAAGATGAACACGATCAGTGGCGGTATCGTCACCAGGAGAATGTTCATAAACAATAGGTTGAACTGAGTCTGGAACTGACTTTGAAAGTTGAACAGCGTCAGTTGCACGGTGACATTCTGCTTGCCCGGCAGATAATAGAGCGGGTTGGTGAAGTCGTTGAAAATCGCAATCGACTGCACCACGATCAGCGTCACCGTCACCGGCTTTAGCAGGGGCAGGATCACCCGGATGAAGATTTGCAGCGGTTTTGCCCCGTCAATCCGCGCGGCCTCGTCCAGATCCCTTGGGATCGTTGCGATAAAACTGCGATACAACAGGACCGAGAATGCCAGTCCATAGGCCACCTGAATGAAAACCATGCCCCAGATCGTCTTGAACAGATGCAGGCCCTGCATCACCCAGATCGTCGGCACCACGGCGGGCGGCACGATCAGCCCGGCCAGAACGCAGCCGTAAATCACCTTGTTCCAGCGGGAATGCCGCCGTTGCAGCACGTAACCCACCATCGCGCCAAACAGGATCAGCATGGCAACCGCACCAATTGTGATGATGCTGGAGTTAAAATAGGCCAGCAAAAGCATGTAGTTGCGGGTCGAGATCACCTCGACGAAATTGTCCCAGAGCCGCCAGCTCGAAGGCCAGGCAAAATCCAGGAACGACGCCTGCGCCTTGTCCTTCACCGCCGTGATGGCAATGAAGATGAACGGGATGATGAAGATGCCAACCGCTGCAAGGCTAGCACCAATTCCGGTCCAGAACTGGCGGCGCGTCACAGGTCCACCTCTTGCCGGTTGAACCACCAGGTCAATGGTAATATTATCAACGATATCAGCAGGAACAATATCACATTCCCCGCCGTCGAAAGCCCATAAAACCCGGCTTGATATTGCTTGTAGATCACACTCGCGAGCACATCTGACGAAAATCCCGGGCCGCCGCGGGTCATCGCCCAGATCAGGTCAAAACTCCGCAGACCCCCGATCAGCGACAAGGTGATCACCGTCACCGTCGCCGGCTGCACCAGAGGCACCGTTACCCGCCAGAACTGCTGCACCCGTGTCGCGCCATCAATCCGGGCCGCCTCGTAATAATCGGGCGAAATCGCCGCCAACCCCGCGATATAGATTAGTGTGGCAAGCCCCACGCCCTTCCATAAATCGACCAAAGCCACCGAATACAGCGCCAGCGACGCATCGGTCAGCCATCCCGGTCCATGAATCCCAATCACCGCGAGGCCGACGTTAAAAAGCCCACGGGTCGGGTGCATCAACACCGAAAACGTGATGCCAACCCCAATGGTCGACACCAGAACCGGGAAAAATACCACGGTCCGCAAATAGCTTTGCCCCCAGATGCCGGAGGTCAGCAGAACCGCCAAAAGCAGCCCGCAAACCGTCTTGGCGGCCGAGGTCAGAACCGCATAAATCACCGTGTTCACAAGGCCTTGCGTCAGGTTATGCTCTGAGAAGAACTGCCGGAAATTATCCAACCCGATGTAAGTCGCCGTGAACAAATCCCACCGGGTCAGGCTGAACCACAAGCTTGCGAAGGTCGGCACCAGAAACAGGGTGACGAACACCACCGCCGCTGGCAGCACGAACCAATAGGGATAGGGCGAGCGGCGCATGGGTCACCTTGGCCTAAGCAAATCAGCGAAAAGTGAGAACCGGTTTGCCTGACCGGTTTGCGGTCCGGATCAGCCCCCCGTCCGGTGGATCGGACGGGGGACATGGCGTCTGGCGGCGTTTACCAGTTCGGCAGACCCAGTTGTTTTGCTTGCTTTTCAACGTCTTGGTCATATTGCGCCGCGCCATCTGCGGCGGTCGAAATCCCCGAACCGACCGCGACGGTGATCTGCTCCAGGTTCGGGCCTTTGATCGGCGACAAAAACTCCAGTGCTGGAACCGTGCCGCCCTCCTTCTGGAAATAGGGCAGCATATCGGCGACCGAGGCGGGCACGTCCTTGGGCAGCGCACAGCCTTTGATCAGATAGGGGCCGGTCGCACCGTTCGCCCCGATCATCAGGTTGCAGCCATCGACCGAGGCTGCGAAGTCGACAAACGCTTTGGCGGCCGCCAGGTGTTCGCTCTTGGCGGGCACATATAGGGCGGCGGGCATCCAGACCGTCAATCCGTTGTGCGCGGCATCGGTCCCCGGTTGGGCAAAAAAGCCAATCGCATTGACCTTGTCCGGCTCGTTCTGCTTCACCGAGCCGATGCCAAAGGTCAACATCGGATAATGTGCGGCGGCACCGGTGGCCACCATCCGCATCCCGTCGTCAAAGGTGGCAGCGCCAAAATCGGGGTTCAGATAGCCCGCCTTGAACACATCCTGCAGGTGCTGGAACCCGGCCATCGCCGCCGGCGTGCTGGCATATTTCGCCTTGTTGCCGGTATAGTCGACCGCAAACGCCGGGTCGGCCCGGGCCACGTTGTAAAAGTCCGAGAGCACGAACAACTGGCTTGACCAGGTGTCCTTATAGGTCTGCGCCACGGCCACTTTGCCCGCCGCTTTGATCTTTTCATTGTTGGCCATGAACGCGGCCCAAGTGGTGGGAATGCTAAGCCCCAGATCCGCATAGATTTTCTTGTTGTAATAAATTCCACCGCCCATTGCCGCCCCAAACGGCACACCGCGCACCACACCGTCAGGACTGGTCACAACCGCCTTGAAGCTGGCCAGAACCCCGGCCTGTGAAGCCAGCCCGCTCAGGTCGGTCAGGGTGTCGGTCGGTTTCAGGGCCTGAAACAGCGAGCCGGAGTTGTAGTCGAACACATCCGCCATCTCACCGGTCGCCAATCGGGTTTTGATGATATTATCGCCATCCGCCCCGCCGATCCGTTGTTCGATATCAAAGGTCACGTCGGGATGGGCAGCGGTATAGGCCTTGGTCAAGGCGGCCATCGCCGCGATGGTTTCGGGGTTGTTGTCGATCAGGACGCTTAGCACAGTATTGGCCTGCGCAAGCCCGCTCGAGAGCAGAAAGGTCGACAAAAGCGCCGCACTTGGGATCAGTCTCATGGTCGTTTCTCCTCCACTGGATCAGTTTGTTGACCGGTTGGGTTGACCCCGCCCGATGTTGCTTTCGCGTCAGACGCGGAAGGTAATACTGTGCAGGCCGGGCGCCAAAATCTGGCCTTCCGCAGGAATATCAAAGGGTTGACCGTCCACGGTGACCTCTGAATGGCCTGGGTTCTTGGCCAGCCGCCCGGTGCAGCCCGGCGGTAATTGAACCCGGTAGGTGACCTTGCCGCCGCCCAGCACCCAGCCCGCCTCGATCCGGCCATGGCGACAGTCATGCCAGGCCGCGACCGGCGACAGGCCGGGCAGGATCAGCGGGTTGAGCACGACCTCGTCAAACCCAGGCCGCTCCGCCACCGGTGCCACCCCTGCCACCCCCTCAAACAGCCACTGACACACCGCACCATAGGCATAGTGGTTGTAGCTGTTCATCTCCGGGTCATAAATCGTGCCATCCTCGCCCAAAGCGTCCCAGCGTTCCCAGATCGAGGTCGCCCCGCGTTCCACCTGATAAAGCCAGCCCGGAACCTTGCGATTGAGGAAGATTTTCTCGGCCAGATCGGCCATGCCGTGCAGCGTCAGGGCGGGCAGCAGGGCAGGCGTGCCGATAAAGCCGGTGCCAATCAGCCCATCGGCATCCTCGACCACCTGACGGAAATAGCGCTTGCCCGCCGCATAATACTGATCCGGAACCAGACCATAGAGGAACGCGAGGCTCCAGGATGTCATGTCGTTATGCGCGATCCGGCCGGAGGGCGCGAAGAATTCATGCCCAAACGCCGCCTTGATCTC
>JAYTQA010000018.1:0-14298 GCA_043746955.1 bacterium
CGGTGTTGGGGAGTGTCGTCCTTGCCGCCACGCCCGATCAGCAGCCACGCCAGCCCGGCCCCGATCAGCGCCACGGCTGCCGGGTTGCGGCCCACCGTGCTGCTGATCCTGCGGGTCAGATCGCTGCCCTGACCGCGGAACATATCGCCAAAGTCATGCACGATGCTTTCCACCGAGAATTTCTTCTGAAAGTCGTTGATCGTGCTGCTAAGTTGGGCACGCTCTTCGGCACTGTCACGCTCAATCTCATCGGGGGTGCGGGCGTCATTTGTCATTGTAAGCCTCCTTGATGGTGGCAGCGTCGCGACCAATGCCGCGCGCGGCACGGGTCGGGACGAAGCCGATTTGGGTCAAAGCCGATTTGGCAGACAGGAATATGGCAGCGGCGATGATCAAGAGGCCAAGGCCCACCACCACGGTCGCCCAAGCCGGTGTCAGACCGGCCCGGATCGCCAAGGCGACCAATGCCGCCGCCAGCACGTTCAGCCCGGCGATCGCGAGGATCAGCGCCACAGCCATCGACGCCACCGCCACCACCGCCTTGTTCAGGCTCGCAGCCATTTCAGCCCGGGCCAGGTCAACCTCGTTCCGCACGAGGTTGCTCACATTGCTCAAGATATCCGACATCATCTCACCGGTGGATTTTGGGGAATCTGCCGGGGTCATGGCGCGGTTCCCTGCGCGTCGGCGTTGGCCGTGCTGTTGGCGACAAAGCCAAACGCGCCGCCGTGTTGATGAATCTCTCTCACAGCCCCGGTTGCGGCGGAAGCTTTGGCATAACGGCTGGCCGCAAAGCCCAACAACACGGCACCGCCCAGAAACAGCACGGGGTTGTCACGGGCGACTTTGCTGACGCTCTGCAGGATTTCACCAAGATCCTTGTCGCGGATCGCATCGGATGCATCGGCCAGGCCATTGGCCAACTGGCCCAAAGTCCGCTCTTGGGCCGACCCGTCGCGCAGTTCGGCTGACGCGCGGCGCAGGGCCATCGCCACATCCTTAACCTCGGTCGCCACATTGGCCTTGGCGTCGTTGGCCTGCGCTTTGACTTCGGTCACCGTCTCATCGAATTTTTGGCTCGCGGCGTTGCGCAGATCGGCGGCAACGCTGCCCATCACGGCGGCGGCGTCCTTGACTGGGCTGGCCGTGTCGGTTTGCTGGGTTTGGGTCATCGGGTTTGCCTTTCGGGCTGAAGCTCAAGCCGTGTGGGGGACCATCCGGGTCCACGACAGTGCAACGCCGTCATCCCGCTTCGGTTCCGGTTGCTTCGATGCGGTATTTTTCACGGCGGTATCTTTCACGGTGTCGTGGCTCTGGCAGCGGAACCAAATGCAGCGGGGTTCGTTTGCCCCCCAGAACGCCACGCCATTTCCGGAGAGGATGCCCTGATGACGCAGCAACGCTCTAGGCAGATGCAACCCAAATCGCGCCCGTCATGATGGCACCTCTGGCTCAGCTGGAAACTGCTTGCGCGGCACCCTTGAGCAAGCCGGACATAGTAGGGTTGGTCCGCCCCGTCTTTGCCCAGGTCGAGGATTTTGCCGACCCAAGGATCAGGCTTTCTAGGCGGGTTGACCTACGAAACCTGCCGCCGACCACGTCGATTCTGGGGCAGTTTGATCCGCTGCGGCCCGAAGGTATCGACGATCGCGCGGCCCTCTCAGCTATAGATAACCGGAAGGAACCCCAATGAGCAGTATCATCTATCTTGTCGGCCTCGTGGTCGTCGTCATGTTTGTGTTGTCACTCCTCGGCCTGCGCTGACGGAATAGGGAGGAAATTGAACATGGAACGCACCGAAGAAAACACCCGGCTGTCCGCGCCTGCCAAGGTTCTGGAAGGCTCGTATCTGGATTGGCACGCGATATTGGGCGGCGGTGTGGTGGCCGTGGCCGTCGCCTCGGTTTTCGCCGGGTTTGGCGCGGCCCTCGGGCTGTCGACCATCTCGGCAAAACCAGGGGAGGGCAGCTTTAGCCTGATGTTGATCCTGAGTGCGCTCTGGATCGTGGTCACCCTGGTCGCAAGCTACATGACGGGCGGCTATATCGCCGGGCGGATGCGGCGGCGCGTCGATTCCGTCAGCGCGGATGAAGTCACCGCGCGCGACGGGCTCAATGGGCTGGTGGTCTGGGGATTGGGCATTATCGTCTCGATTTTCCTGCTGGGCACCGCGGTGTCAACCACGGTATCGGCCGTGGGCTCCGTTGCGTCCGGCGCCGGGGCGGTGGCCGGAAGTGTGGCTTCCGCTGCGCGCACCGTGGTTGCGGATGTGGCAAAGGGGGCTGTCAGCGCGGCGACATCTTTGGTGCCCAAAGACGCCACGGCCAACGCCATGGACTACCTTGGCCGCAGCCTGCTGCGCCCGACCGCTGTGGCGGCTGGCCCCGCTGACCCTGCAACAATGGCGACCGAGACGGCGGCCATCCTTGGCAATGTCCTGAAAACCGGTGAGGTCAGCGATACCGAACGCGCCTATCTGGTCAGCGCCGTGGTGTCTGGCACGGGTGTTGCGCAGGCGGAGG
Organism: bacterium; assembly: GCA_043746955.1. Taxonomy (GTDB): domain Bacteria; phylum Pseudomonadota; class Alphaproteobacteria; order Rhodobacterales; family Rhodobacteraceae; genus Stagnihabitans. The sequence continues at coordinate 2,523 of JAYTQA010000018.1, forward strand.
CTACAACGCGGGTTGACGCCGCGATTACTGCGACCCAGAAAGCCCGCGCCGATGCCGAAAAGGCCATGACGGACGCCAAAGCTGAAGCGGACCGGCTTGCCACCGAGGCCAAGGCTACCGCAGTCAAGGCCGCCGAAATCGCCCGGGTCAGCGCGATCCTGTCGGCGTTCCTTTTGGCGTCTGCCGCCTTGGTGGCTGCTGCGGCGGCTTATGTCGGTGCCGTGCGCGGTGGGCGTCATCGCGACGAGGGCCGCATCTTCGGCGGCTTTGCCTATCGCGGCTAAGGCGATTGTGACCCCGTGCAGCACCGGTGTCCGGGCGGCCAGTCACCCCAGGTTGGGGGGCTTGGCCGCCAGATGCGTTTTGGGCCTAACTCAATAAGACTATCATTTGACTACAATTGTCCGGTTTCGGCTTAACTTGGCGAAAAATGTAAAGTCTGGCCCGGCTGCCGCCACAATTACGTCACTCTTGGTCCATGTCGGAAGTTGAGATTGTTCCTCACCAGAACAAGATCGACAGGGCAGCCATGACCATTGCAGAACAGGTAACCATCACCCCGCTCTTGGGCAAAGGCAGCGAAATCACCGCTGCCGATTTTGGGATGAACATCGTATTGGGTTACGAACGGTTTGGCACCCAGCCGTGGGAGAAGTTTGACGAAATTCAAGCGGCTATCGGATCGCAGGCGGTGCGCTTTCCCGGCGGTGCCATGTCGGAGCAACTGTTTGACTATTCCAACCCGAATGCAACCTCTGCTGTGGCGTCCAGCGGTGCCATTCTGCAGTTGATCACACCGGATGCTTTCCTGGATTATTGCGCCGCGACGCAGACCAAGGCCACGATCGATCTCCCCGTCATGCAATTGCTGACGATCAACAAATACGGCTACCGTGACTTTGACACCACCAAAGCCGATGAGGTCCGCAGCTACATCGACCATCTTCTGGAAAAAGCCGGCCCGCAAGGCATTGCCACTTTCGAATTGGGCAACGAATATGCGACTTACATGACATCTACGGAATATGGCAAGGTTGCCAGTGCCCTGGCGCTGATTGTCCATCAAGAAACTGACAAGTATTACACGGCACATCCGGGCAATGACCTAACAAGGCCCGACATTGCGGTTCAGGTCTGGGGTCAAAGCGCGGGCGGCAGCCTTTCCCTGGCTGATCTCGCATCGCGCAATCACACTGTCATGGCGCAATTCAGCGCCGAGGAGCTCGCTTCCGTCACCGCAGTCACCAACCATTTCTACTATAACGAGGGGGCGAACCCCGGTGAGCCCAACTATCACACCTATTCCAACATCCAGACCTCGGTTGGCTATTGCCTGGATATGATGAACGAATGGTCCACCCTGACCGGGCGCAGTCTGGACAATATCTTTTCGGAATGGAATGTCAGCCTAAAGGACACCACCAATGCCGGCCTCAAGCAAATTCCGGTGCTGCTGGAATTGTTCACGAGCTTTGTGGCCGGCGGGGTGGATCAACTGGATTTCTGGTCGACTATGTACAACTCCACCAGTCTTGGCAATTATCAGGGGGAGTTGCAGGCCGCTGGTACGCTGTTTCAGATCATGTCGCATGATCTGATCGGAACCAAGTCGACTGAGGTGCCGGTTACGTCGAGCAACTACGACATTCATGCCTTTTCGGGCAAAGGCCACGCGGTCTTGTTCATCTCGTCGCTGATTGATCAGGCAATGACGCTCAAAATGGACCTGACCGCTTATCTGGATCGCTATGACCTTACCTCTGCCCGGTTGATGCAGGTGGATTTGTCGGGGGCTGACGGGACTTATAAGGGCCTGACCGGCCTGCACCCTTGGGAAGAAGCGGATGCGCCAATTATGTTGACGCCGCAGAACATTGCGGCCCTGCTCGCCTCCGGCCAATTGACCGAAAGTCTGGGCGCGCATGAGACGCTGGTTCTGGAGTTTTCGCAGGCCAATTTCACTTTGGGCAGCATGTCAAAGGATACGATGCTGGGCCTGTCCGGCAACGACCGGATTAACGCCATGGCCTCGGATGATGTGATCCGGGGCATGTTGGGCGATGACACGCTATTTGGTGCTTTGGGCAACGACACGATCTATGGGGGCGACGGGCAGGATCGAATTTGGGGCGGTGTGGGCAGTGACATCCTGTGGGGCGACACCGGAAATGACACGATTGAGGGGCGCGCCAACAACGATATCATTTACGGCGGCATCGGCAATGACTACATCGCGGGCGGCGATTGTGCCGACACGATTTGGGGCGGTGCGGGGGCGGACGGGTTCATTTTCCGCAGCGGTGAAATCGGAATGGACGTGATCCGCGACTTCTCCACAACCCAGGGTGATTTCCTGATTTATGATGGACTGACGCCCGTGTCGCGCGCCGATTTTCAGATTGAAGTGCGCGCCATGCCCGGTATCGGCGTCGAGGGGACGCCAGATCTTATCGTCCGGCTGACCAGCACCGGTCAGGCGATTTGTGTGCTGGCCGACGCAGGCAACCTGTCCGCGTTGACGTTGCAGGATGCTGACACCGGTACACTGATGTCGCTGATTTGACCGGGCAGCTCAGGTCTGGCTGGTTTGTCTTGTCGGTGGGCTTCCGTTAGCCGTAGTGAGGGATGCAACCCAAGCTTAGCGGTGCGCGGCACATCAACCGTAAACGACCGACCCAACGGAGCGAAGGTTTTGTCGGATTCCGCCATTGCCAACCGCATATTTGACCGCAAACATCTGCGCTTCACTGGGTTTTGAACCGACTTGCATTGCTTTGCCACGTTTGACAATTAGGTATTGCAGAGGCCGACCTTTGGTGACAGCCATCCATCAGGCAAGATCATTGTTGCTGGCTTTCAGCACGTCTTCATTCAAACCGAAAACCACGATTCTTTTCGATGCATGCCATTTCGAAGACCGCATGGCCGCGCGGTGGCTGGAATGCGCCAATCCGCAGGTGAAAAGACTCGCCTTGACCTTTGTGGGCATCGCTGTACTGGCTATATCAGGGAAGCGCAGTTGTTCGGCGCAATGCAGGACATTCTGCTGAAAACTGACTTTGCGGCCACTGACATTGTGCACCTCAAGAAAAAGGCTCGGGTTCGATCACCGTCTTACTGTTTTATATTGACCGAATACCTGAATATCAGAAAGTCCAGACCGGGCAGCCCTCAGTTCGCCCCCGATTCTTAGTTTTGCAACGCCTCGAACCGGCGCGTCGGTTCGTCGTTCGGTTGACAGCGGGCGTCGGTTTGCCCAAGCACCCAGACGAACCGGCCGCATGAGCCGAGGCAATCCCGGCGGATTTGCGCAACCGAGCCTCGCCATCTGTGAAAATCCCAAAACGAAACCCTGACAAAATTAACGATCTACCGCGAGATCAACCCCTTACCCCACATTTCACGCGTGAAATTCCCGCAATTTCACACCGAAACAAACCCGCCCTTGGCCGGATCATACTGCTCCAGCCCGCCCTCGCCGGTATTGTTCCACAGCCCGTGCAGGGTCAGCATGTCATTCTCAACGGCATCTTTCACGAACGGAAAGGTGATCAGGTTTTCCAGACTGACCAGCACCGCCTGCTTTTCCAGCGCGGCCACCCGCTGCTCCTCCGGCAGGCCTATCACGCGGTCATAGCCGGGGCGGAGAATATCCATCCAGCGGCCGACAAAGCTGGTCTTCGCCTCCAACTGCGGGGCCAGCCCGGCGCACATGTCATGACAGCCCTTCACGCCGCCGCAGTTGGAATGCCCCAACACGACGATATGGGCCACCCCCAGCGTGCTGACGGCATATTCCACGGCGGCAGAGGTGCCATGATACTCGCCATCCGGGTTATAGGGCGGCACCAGATTGGCCACGTTGCGGTGGATGAAAAACTCGCCCTCCTCCGCGCCAAAGATAGATGTGACGTGAACCCGGCTGTCACAGCAGGAAATCACCATGGCGCGCGGATGTTGCCCGCTTTCGGCCAGCCGGCGATACCAGGCCCGGTTGTCCTGATAGGTCGTGGCGCGCCAGCCATGAAAGCGGCTGACGAGGTACGACGGCAGGGGGCGGGCGTGATCCATGGCAGGCTCCTTCTGGGTCGGGCGACATTAGTTTGCAATCGCAACAAATTCGAGGGGATTCGTTGCGATTTCGCAGCGCCAATCCCAAGCCGGGGCAACCCTTTCTTCAGCATGGCAGGGCACACTGGGCCTTGGGTGAGTATGGAGTGTGGGATATGGCTTTGGACAATGTGGTGGCATTGTGCCCCAATGATCGGGTACGTCAGGATGCCGAACCGATTGCGACGATCTATCGCAACCTTGGCACGGCTTCGGCCGAACAGGTGGTGACGCGGGCTTTGACGGAACTTGCACTGACAATGTCGGGCTTGGCAGCCCAAGTGCAGGCGCATGATCTGGCCGATATGGCGCGCCAGTTGCGCCGCCTGCAACGGATGAGCGAGAACCTCGGCATGGTCAGCCTTGGCCTGATTGCCGCTGACGTACACGCCTGTGTGGAGCGGGGCGATGTGACCGGCTTCGCTGCGGTCTGGGCGCGGCTGATGCGGGTGGCCGAACGCTCGCTTGCCGCTGATCGCGGCATGTTGGGCCTGACGCAGGGCTAGGCCCCTTGCAGGCCGACGCGGAACGGCTAGGGTCGTGGAAATCAGCCGAGGATTGCCATGACCGACCCAAGTTTCGCCGACACGTCCGCGCCTTTCCGCACCTTGACCGTGGTGACGGCAGAGGATTGGCCCGCCTACCGCGACGCCTCCCCTTCACGGGAGTGGTTGGCGGCCACCGGGTTCGAGGCGGGGCTTGGCGATCTGCGCCTGATCCCCGGTGGCGATGGGGTAGCGTCTGCCGTGGCTGGCCTTGGCACCGCAATAGCCCGGACAAGGTTGCGCTTTGGTCTGGCCAAAGCCATCAGCGGCTTGCCGGCCGGAAATTGGGCGCTGGACGGAAATCTGACGGACGCTCAGCGCGATGAAGCCACGCTCGCCTGGTTGCTGCAAGCCTACCGTTTCGACCGCTATCGCCCCGCCAAAGCCACCGAGCCCGCCCGGTTGCGCCTGCCCGATGGCGTCGATGGCCCGCGCATGCTGGCGATGGCGCAGGGTGAGTTTCTGACCCGGGATCTGGTGAACACGCCTGCGTCCGATATGGGACCGGCCGAGTTGGAGGATGCCTTTGTGGTCCTCGCCACCCGCTTCAACGCCAAAACCACCATTGTGCGCGGCGATGACCTGCTGACGCAAAACTTCCCGATGGTCCATGCCGTCGGACGCGCTGCCACCCGTGCGCCGCGCATCATGGAGATGCGATGGGGCGCCACCGGGCCGAAGGTCACGCTGGTCGGCAAGGGCGTCTGTTTTGACACCGGCGGGCTGAACATCAAACCCTCCTCCGGCATGAACCTGATGAAAAAGGATATGGGGGGCGCCGCCACCGTCATGGGCCTCGCGCAGATGATCATGGCGCTGAACCTGGCCGTGCAACTGCGGGTGATCGTGCCAGCGGTGGAAAACGCCATCGCGGGCAACGCGATGCGCCCCAAGGATATCCTGACCTCTCGCAAGGGTCTGACGGTTGAGGTGAACGACACCGATGCCGAGGGCCGCTTGGTTCTGGGCGACGCTTTGGCTTGGGCCGACGAAGAACCCTGCGACCTGATCCTGTCGATGGCAACCCTGACGGGTGCCGCCCGCGTAGCCGTAGGCCCCGACCTCGCCCCCTATTACACCGACGATCCCGCCATCGCGGCAGCGCTGGAAACCGCCGCCATCGCCGGTTTTGACCCGGTCTGGCGTCTGCCGTTCCACGCGCCCTACGAAGCTGTCATCGAACCCGGCATCGCCGACCTGGACAATGCTCCTGGCTGGGGCTTTGCGGGCTCCATCACCGCCGCTTTGTTCCTGCGCCGGTTCGTGGCCAACCCGCGCTACCTGCATTTCGATATCTACGCCCACACGCCCGCAGATATGCCGGCCCGCCCCAAGGGCGGCGTCGGCCAAGGTGCCCGCGCGGTTCTGGCGGCCCTCCCGACCATTCTCGGCCTCTGAATGGACCGCCGCCTGACCCCGGCCACCGCCCGCATCGCCCACTCCTCGCTGCGAGGCAAGGTCGAGGCCCCAGCCTTCACCGATGGCACCTGCCTCCAAATAGCCTTCCCCCTCGTCGACCTTCTCCTCGCCCCAGACGGCCCGCGCGAACGCCAGCTTTGGCTGGGAGAGGCCTTCACCGTGATCGACCGCGACCAAGGCCACGCCTTCGGGTTTGCGCAGAAAGACGGCTACTGCGGCTGGCTGCCGGAAACCTGCCTCACCGATGGCCCACCCCCATCCCATTGGATTGCCAGCCCCGGCACCCATCTTTACCCCGAACCCCGCGCTGCCGCCCCGCAAGTCGCCGCTCTGCCAATGGGCGCGCGGCTTACCGTCATCGGGCAAAAAGGCGAATACGCCGAAACCCCCCAAGGCTTTCTCCCCGTGAGCCACCTCAAACCGTTGGGCGCATACCTGACCGACCCCGTCACCATAGCCGAACAATTCCTGCACACGCCCTACCTCTGGGGCGGCAATTCCCGCGCCGGCTTGGATTGCTCTGGCCTCGTCCAACTCGCCCACCACGCTTGCGGCAGCGCCATTCCGGGTGACGCCGACCTGCAAGAAACCATCGGCCAGCCCGCCACAGGCGACTACCAGCGCGGCGATCTTCTGTTCTGGGCAGGCCATGTCGCGATAGCGCTGAACCCCAAAACCCTGATCCACGCCAACGGCCACACCATGTCGGTCGCCTATGAAGACATCGCCAGCGCTATCGCCCGCATCCAAGCCGCCGAATGCATCCCTCTGCGCAGCCACCGCCGCCTATAGACCCGGCCGCTTCTTTGCAAATCGGGCGGAAAAACCGGTTGCAACATCAGACCTGGGGTAGCTCTGATCGATTTGCGCGTTGCCAAATATTCCGGGGTGTGAAGCAAGTTGCTCCGAAGGCGCGAAGCAGCGGTGAAGGGGGAGGCTGGCCACCGCGCGCGTCAACCGTCGACGGGCTTATTCGACCAACCGGACCAACTTTGCCTCCAGCACGCGCAACACCTGCGCCAGATCGTGCCCGCGCCTTAAGGTGCGCCCGTCCATCGCCACTACGGCATACATCCCTTGCTTGGTGCGCAAGGCGGGGCGCTTTTCCACTCGGTACAAGGGCATCTCGGCGGTACGGCGAAAGATCGAAAACACCGCCATCTCGCGCAGGGTCGACAGCGCGTAATCCCGCCACTCGCCCAAGGCAACCATCCGGCCATAGACGGTCAATATCAGCCCAAACTCGCGCCGGTCGAAACAAACCTGCTCGGGCGGGCGTTCGGGATGGGCAAACGGGGTCGGCGTCAGAACCGTCATGGCGTGAAGTTTACCCGCGAACGGTCACAAAGCAAGTCCCTCGCGCCGCGGCCTGGGTCGGCATTACTTTGGGGCGCGACGACCGATCTGGCATCCCCCCCGGCCTTCGGCTTCAAATCGTGCCGTTCAGCGGCTCACGAACTTGGGCGACACGGCGTACGCCCGCGCCGCCTGAGACTTGGTCAAACCGCCCACAATCACCGACCGCGCACTTTCTTTTCGGCGAACCCGCGTCAACCGGGCATTTTGACGGATGGTCCTTCGGGGCGCTCCTGAAGCCTTGAAGCGTGGTAACTCCAGTCTCCATAACCCGCCCCGAGGTGCCACCGTATGGTGCAATCGCCGATCAAGCGGGTGACCATCAGGTCTGCAGCTTTCCCTTGGACAGTCAGAGCCGCGATGGCTTTGGTCGAGCCGCGCTGCGCCATCACCGTGTCAGGTCATTCCGCGCGCGCCTTGCTTCGATCCATCGGCCGAGATCGCGCCGTTCCGGATCGGTGAAACCCGTCGACATGGCGTCAGAGACGCGGTTGATCATCGCGCGATCATCCGGCCCAGTCAATTTTGCGGGCCAGTGCGACCGGAAACGATCGCAGCCGTGGCTGAACCCTGCTGCCCAATCCCGCGTGGCCATCTTGCTGCGTTTGGCCATGACAGCGCAGAACAGGTCGTTGTTGCAGGCCTGCTCGAAAGTTCTCGTCGCGCGCATCATGATGAGGTCGATAAAACGCTGGATCGTGCCGGGGCGTAACGCCGCCATCGCGCTGTTCACGATCTCTGGCAGCCAGAGGTTTGGGGCGATCATCTTCGGGGCGAGAAGGATGGCCATCAGAAAGCCGTCGTTCCAGTCGGATGAAATGGCCGCCCCCTTCAGCAGCCGCGCAAGCTCACCCTTTCGTTCCGGCTCCGGCGTATCGGGCACGCCTGCGGGGTCGTCCAGTGTCGCGGCCTGGTCCACCTGCGGATCATCGAACATCCAAGCCTTGATGGTCTGCGCGTGCACGTAGCCCATGACGGGGATCTTCTTCAGATCGCGTCCCTCGAGCAGCGCCATGGCCGTGGCGGTGAAACTTGCCGCATCGGGATGGCCTGCCGCCTCGAGCATGTCGGCCCCACGGGCGATGATCCGGGCCCACCAATCGCGCCGGGATTCGAGCCATTTCCACAGCGCGCTTTCCAGCGCCTTGGGACCAAGCGGCTGATCCAGCAGGCCGTGGGCACTGTCGCTTTCCTCAAACCAGCTTTGCACGATCTCGTGGGTGTCCCACCAGTTGACGCTGGCGTTGACCAATTTGCTGCGCGCCGGTGCTGATAGAGCGGCCAACCCGCCCGCACCGGGTAGCCCGGCGGTCAGGGCTTTTGTTGTCACCGGTTCCGGACGCAAGGAAGTCAGGCCGCAGAGCCACGCCACCTCAATCAGGCCAGGCGCAGGAGGCGCATGGGCGGCCAGACCCTCGCTCAGGGCCATCGACAGTGTGCGCTCCACCCAAGCCAGCGGCACTTTCTGGGCGCCGGTTTCCGACGACATCTGCTGCATCAAAGACTTCTGCTCGGTCGGCGAGGCGCAGGGGATCAGATAAGCGTCCTTCACCCCTTGGCCTTGCTTCAACAACACCATCGCCACCCGGCGTTGGCTGCCCGATTGCAGCGCAATGCCAATGCTTTGCGCGCCACCGCCGTCAGGCAGGGTCGCCATGATGCTGTGGGCCCGCCATGAAGCGTCTTGCACGCCAGCCTTGGTGCCGGAGCCCCCTATGTCCCGCGCCCCCGCGCGGAAAAGCGCGGCAACATGGCGGAAAAGTCGCGGCCCTTGCCGTCTTCCTCGGTCACAAACCGGTGGTAAAGTGTGCGCGCCAAGGCGCCCATCGGGGTATCAGCGTCCACTGCTTCGGCGGCGGATTGTGACAAGGTCAGGTCCTTCAGCATCAGTTCCGCGGCAAAGCCGGGTTTGTAGCCGTTGTCAGCAGGCGAAGTTGGGCCGATGCCAGGGGCGGGGCAATAGGCGGTGACAGTCCAGCTTTGACCGGAGGAGGTCGATACCACGTCGTAAAGCGCCTGACGATCGAGGCCCAGCTTGTCGGCAAGGGCAAAGGCCTCGCAGGTGGCGATCATGGTGACGCCGAGGATCATGTTGTTGCAGATCTTGGCAGCCTGACCGGCCCCCGGCACTCCGCAAGGCACGATGCGCTTGCCCATCGCCGCCAGAACCGGGGCAAGCCGGTCAAAGTGGGCTGGTTCGGCCCCGACCATGAAGGTCAGGGTTCCGGCCGCTGCCCCGCCGACCCCGCCCGACACCGGCGCATCGGCAAAAGCGATGGCACGGGCGGCTGCTTGGCCAGCTACTTTGCGTGCGGCGTCGACCTCAACGGTTGAGCAGTCGCAAAGCAGGCTGCCAGCAGGCATGACGGGCAGCACTTCGGACGCGACCGCCGACAGGATGGCACCGTTCGGCAGCATTGTGATGACGATCTCAGCCCCTGTGGCAGCCTCGGCTGCGGTCGCGGCCATGCGCAGGCCCTCGGGGCGGGCAACGGGGTCGAAGCCTGTGACTTCATGCCCGGCTTTCACCAGATTGGCGGCCATCGGCGCGCCCATGTTGCCAAGGCCAATGAATGCGATTCTCATGCGGATTCCCTCCATGTCAGATCGGAACTGCCCAGCGGGGCGAGCATGGCCGCCACTTCGGCAGGGTTGGGCAGGGCGTTTGGCCCGTGGTGCCAGCGTGGCGCATTGTCTTTTTCGATGATCCGCGCCCGGATGCCTTCGGCGAAATCGCCCTGCTCCAAGGAGCGGTGGCTAAAACGGTATTCGCGGGTGAGCGCTGACCGCAGGCTGTCGTCGCCGCGCGCCATTGCCAGAAGCTGCAAGGTGGCAGCCATGGCAAGCGGCGCATTGCGGGCCAGTTTCGCAGCACATTCGGCGGCGAAGGGCGTCGGATCAGCGGCCAGACGGGTGAGAATCTGGGCCAGATCGTCGCCGGCAAACAAACGGTCGATCGCCGCGGCCTGGTCCGCAAAGCGCGAGGCTGGCGCAGCCTTGGCGGCTTTGGTCAACGCGTCAAGGCGGCCGGTTTCGCACAAGTCTTCGACAAGGGCTGGCCAGTCCGGTTCGGCAATATGCAGATCGGCAAAGCCTGCAACGATGGCTTCGCCGGGCCCCATGCGTTCGGCGGTCAGGGCAAGATATGCGCCCAGCCGTCCCGGCGCGCGGGACAATAACAAGGTACCGCCGACATCAGGGACCAGGCCGATCGAGCATTCCGGCATCGCAATCCGGGCGCTTTGCCCCACGATCCGGTGGCGGACATGGCAGCCCAGCCCAACCCCGCCGCCCATGGTGAAACCTTTGAGCAGGGCAATCACCGGCTTGGGATAGCCTGCCAACTCGGCATTCATCCGGTATTCGTCGCGCCAGAAGGCACGGCCGCTTTCCAGGTCGCCGGTGGTGATCTGGCTGTACAATGTGGCGATGTCGCCCCCGGCGCAAAAGGCGCGGTCGCCCTTCGCGTCGATTACGATCAGGTCGACGTCCGGCGCGTCGCGCCAATCTTTCAGGGCATCGCGGATCGATGTTACCATGCCATGGGTCAGAGTATTCAGCGCCTCGGGCCGGTTCAAGGTGATGCGGCCAGCGCGGCGGTCGCGACCCAAGATCAGATCGGTCATTTCGCCCCCACAAGATGGCGGGCGACGATGACGCGCATGATTTCGTTGGTGCCTTCCAGAATCTGGTGCACGCGCAGATCGCGCAGCAGCTTCTCAATGCCGTAATCTTCCAGATAGCCGTAGCCGCCATGCAGTTGCAGGCAAGTGTCAACGACTTGGCTCCCCACTTCGGTCACGAACTTCTTGGCCATAGCGCAGTGAACCGTGGCATCGGGCGCTCCGGTGTCCAGCTTCCATGCCGCCTGCCGCAGCAGCACCCGGGCAGCCTGCAAATCGATCTCGGCATCGGCAAGCCGGAATTGCAGGGCCTGGAACTGATCGAGCCGTTGTCCGAAGGCACGGCGTTCGGACATATAGCTGAGGGTCTGGTTCAAGGCGGCCTGGGCCGCCCCCAGCGAGCAGGCCGCGATGTTCAGACGCCCGCCGTCCAGCCCCGCCATCGCATAGGAAAAACCGCGGCCCTCGTCGCCGAGCAACCTGTCGGCGGGCAGGGCGCAAGCATCCATCTGGACTTGACGGGTCTCTTGTGCCCGCCAGCCCATCTTGTGCTCCAGCCCGCCAAACGACAGGCCCGGCATTCCCAAGGTCAGCAGAAATGCCGAAATCCCTTTCGCTCCGGGTCCACCAGAACGCGCCATGACAACGTAAAGATCGCAGTAGCCGCCGCCGGAGATGAAGGCTTTGGTGCCGGTCAAACTCCAGCCCGCCTCGGTCCGCTCG
>JAYTQA010000019.1:0-5513 GCA_043746955.1 bacterium
CAAGCGATTGCGGTGCCGGGAGCTGAATGGGCAAGGCGGCCCGAAAGCTATCTGGCCGATTTTGACGATGTTCTGGTGGTGGGCCTGTCGCGGTCGGGCACCACAACCGAAACCGTGCAGGCAATCGAGGCGAGCCGGGCGAAAGGCTGGCGGACCTTCGCGGTGTCGTGTGAGCCGGACTCAACCATCCTGAACGCCGCGCTGAGCGGGCTTTACCTGCCGACGGACAAGGCGGAGGGGATCGTCATGTCGGCCTCTGCCAGCCTGATGTTGCTTGGCGGGCTTCGTCTGGCCGGGATACCCTTGGCCGAACCGGTGGTCGCCGCTGCCCAAAGCGGTTTGGCCCAGATGGACGCCGGCATCCGCGCCATCCTGCAAGGCCGCAATCATTTCGTCTATCTGGGCGGCGGGGCGAACTACGGCATCGCCACCGAAGGCTGCCTGAAGCTGCAGGAGATGAGCATTTCCTACAGTCAGGCGTTTCACCCGTTGGAATATCGCCACGGTCCGATCTCGCTGATCGACGAGCGGTCGGTGGTGGTGATCTTCTATTCCGACGATGCGGCGCAGGAGGCCAAGGTCGCCGGCGACGCGCAAGCCAAGGGCGCGAAGGTGATCGGCATCAACGGACCGGGCGATCTGCGGATTGACCTTGGGTTAAAGGGCCCTGCGGCTTGCCTCGCCGCTTTGCCCGCCTTGCAAATTATGGGCGAATATGTCGCCCTGATGAAAGGCATCAATTCCGAAGCGCCGCGCCATCTGACCAAAGTGGTCGTGCTGAATTAGGGGGGTGCCATGGCGCAGGTCTCAATCAAGGGTTTGGAAAAAGCCTATGGCACCACCAAAGTGATGCACGGCGTCAGTTTTGATGTCGGCGATGGCGAGTTTGTCGCCTTGGTCGGGCCGTCGGGCTGCGGCAAATCCACCCTGCTCAGGATGATCGCGGGGCTGGAGGAGATTACCGCGGGCACTGTCGCCATTGGGGGCCGGGTGGTCAACGAGGTTGAGCCGAAAGAGCGCGATATTGCGATGGTGTTTCAGAACTACGCTTTGTATCCGCATATGACGGTGCGCGAGAACATGGGGTTTTCGCTGAAACTGCGCGGCGGGTCCAAGGCGGATATCGCCAAAAGCGTGGGGATTGCCGCCGAAATTCTGGGCCTGACGCCGTATCTTGAGCGGATGCCCAAACAGCTATCGGGCGGCCAAAGACAGCGGGTGGCGATGGGTCGGGCGATTGTGCGCCAACCGGCGGTCTTTTTATTCGATGAACCCCTGTCCAACCTCGACGCGGCGTTGCGGGTGCAGATGCGGGCGGAAATCCGGGCTTTGCATGAACGGCTTGGCTCGACCTCGATCTTCGTCACCCACGATCAGGTCGAGGCGATGACGATGGCCGACCGGATCGTGGTGATGCGGGCGGGCCGTCTGGAGCAGGCCGGCGCGCCGCTGGAACTGTACGACCGGCCGCAGAATGCCTTCGTGGCGGGGTTTATCGGATCGCCCGCGATGAATTTGTTGGCCGGGCAGGCGGGCGGGGGGCAGGTGAGACTGTCGGCGGATTTGACCTTGCCGCTGGAGTCGGTGGCCAGTGGAGCCGTGCTATACGGCATAAGGCCAGAGCATCTGGAACTGGTGGCAACGGGTACTGCAGGCTCAATCACCGCCAAGGCCAATATCGTGGAAAGCACTGGCACCGCGATGTTTGTCGGCTGCAAATCCGGTGAGGTCACGGTCAACGCGCTGTTCTCTGACAGGCCGAATATCAGGCGGGGTGATACAATCGGCCTGCGGCCCAAGCCGGGCCTGTCGCATCTGTTCCATGCCGAAACGCTTTTGAGGATTGAATGAAACAGGGGCAGCTCTGAAACCTAACGCAGCCCTGAAACCTAACGCAGCCCGGCGGATCGGGTTTAGACAGCGAGGAATGCTTATGAAAATCGCAATTCCCCTTTTGGCGCTGATGCTGGCAAGCGCGGTTCATGCCGAAACCACGATCACCTATGAAGCCTGGGGCAGCCCGAAAGAGGGTGAGGTCTGGAACCAGATCGCCCGCGCCTTCGAGGCCAGCCATCCCGACATCAAAGTCAAGGTCGAACTGTCAGACTGGGACAGCTATTGGCAAAAGCTCAAGGTGCTGGTCGCGGGCGGCACCCCGCCGGATGTGTTCGCGATGTCGCCGCCCTTGTATCTTGATTGGCAATCGCGCGGAGTTTTGTTGAACCTGCAACCTTACCTCGACGCCGATCCTGCGGTTCTGGACGGCGTGTTTCCGGTGACCTTGCAGGCCTACAAAACCAAAGACGGCTACTTTGGCCTGCCGCGCGATTTTCAGACCATCGTGCTCTATTACAACAAGGATATGTTTGACGCAGGCGGAGTGGCTTACCCAACAAGCGACTGGACCTGGGATGATCTGCGCAAAGCCGCAGCCAAGCTGACGCTGGACAAGACCGGCGACGGGCGGACGGATCAATGGGGCTTTACCGCCGACGCCTACGGGCCAGAGGCCTGGCTCGCCCCGGTGATCCGCTCGAACGGTGGTGACCTGGTGGGCGGTGCGCCGCGCAAGTCGCTGTTTGGTGCGCCTGAGGCGATGACCGGGTTGCAGTTCGTCTATGATGTCTTTGTGGCCGACAAGTCGATGCCCACCGCCCAACAGGTCGAAAGCTATGGCTATGACCCGTTTCTGGCCGGAGTGGCCGCCATGACCCTGTCGGGCCATTGGTCGGTGCCGGATTATTCCACCACCAAGTTCAAATGGGATGTGGCCCCGATTCCGAAAGGGCCGAAAGGCCGGGTGACCACGGTCAACTCGGCCGGGTTCGTGGTGTCGAAGGACAGCAAGGCCCCGGATGCGGCGGTGGCGTTCGTCAAATTCGCGATTGGAGAGCAGGGCCAGACCTTGGCTGCGAGCACCGGCCTTGCGGTGCCGATCAGGGCGAGTGTCGCCAACTCGCCGGCCTATCTGGCCCAGACCACGGCCAAGATCGACCACAAGTTGTTCATCGACGCGCTGGACTATGCCCAACTGCTGCCGGTGTTCCGGGGCTATGACGAATGGAGCACGGCGTTCGGCGATGGTCTGGATCAGGTCTGGACCGGGCAGGTGCCGCTTGCGGATGGCGTGGCCGAAGCGGTGGCTGCGGGCGATGCCGCGCTCAAAAAATCCAACTGAGGAGATCAATATGAAACTGCTGGCAAGCCTGACGATTGCGGCAACCATAGCCTCCGCAGCCCTGCTGCACGCCGAAACCACCCTCACCTATGCGCTGTGGGGCAGCCCTGCTGAGGGCGAGGTCTGGACCAAAGTCGCCAAGTCGTTCGAGGCGTTGCATCCTGACATCAAGGTCAACATCGAGGTCGCGGACTGGGACAGCTATTGGGAAAAGCTGAAGGTGCAGGTGGCAGGCGGCACCCCGCCGGACGTGTTCGCGATGGACGCGCCGCTGTTCGCCGACTGGCAATCGCGCGGGGTTCTGTTGGATATGAAGCCCTATATCGACAAAGACCCGAACATCCTCGCCGGGGTCTATCCGATCACGCTCAAGGCCTATCATGCGGGCGGCGGGATTTACGGTCTGCCGCGCGATTTCCAGACCATTGTGCTCTATTACAACAAGGACATGTTTGACGCGGCGGGTCTGGCTTACCCGACCGATAGTTGGACCTATGACGACCTGCGCGCAGCGGCCAAAAAGCTGACGCTGGACAAGAACGGCGACGGCACCACCGACCAATGGGGCTTCTGGGATGGCGGTTATGATATGGAGCCGTTCTGGGGCGCGCTGGTCTGGGCCTATGGCGGCGAAGTTGTCGATCCGAAGGCGGGCAAGACGCTGATTGGCTCGCCCGAGGCAAAAGCCGCGTTTCAACTGCTGGACGACATGTGGATGACCGACAAATCGATGCCGACCGAACATCAACTGGCGCAGTTCGGCAATGACGGTTTTCTTGGCGGCGTGGCCGCGATGGGCATGTCGGGCCATTGGTCGGTGCCGGATTATTCGGCGGTCAAGTTCCATTGGGACGTAGCGCCGATGCCACTGGGGCCGAAAGGGCGGGCGACCTCGGTCAACTCGGCAGGCTTTGTGGTCGCCAAGGCCAGCAAGAACCCTGATGCCGCCTGGGAGTTTGTGAAATATGCCGTCTCGGATGCGGGCCAGAGCGAATTGGCCAAGATCGGCTTTGCGATTCCGGTGCGCCAATCGGTGGCGGAAAGCCCGGCCTATCTGGAGCAGGCGGTCAAGATTGACCACACTTTGTTCGTCAAGGCATTGGACTATGCCCATCTGAAGCCGGTGTTCAAGGGCTATGAGGAGTGGTCCTCGGCGGTCGGTGACGCTTTGAACACCGTCTGGTCGGGGGAAAACAGTCTTGACGCCGGGCTGGCGGCGGCGGTGGCTGACGGCGACGCCGCTTTGGCCAAGAACAAGTGAGCGATCTTCGACCCTTGGGGCGCGAGCGCTGGTGGGTGCTGGCGTTTCTGGTGCCGACCTTGCTGGGGTTGCTGCTGGGCACCTTCGGGTCGATCTTTGCCACCTTGGGCATCAGTTTCATGGACTGGGACTTGCTGACCCCGGCCATCCCCGCCGGGATCAGCAACTACACCGACTTACCCGCCGACCGGTTGTTCATGAAATCCCTCGTCAACACGCTGGCGTTTTCGGCGCTGTACGTGCCCTTGACCATCGTGCTGTCTTTGGCCGTGGCGATGGGGATGAACCGCAAACTATGGGGCATCGGCGCATTTCGGGTGGCGTATTTCCTGCCGACCGTATCCTCGCCCACCGCCGTGGGCCTCTTGTGGACATGGATTTATGCCGAGGATCACGGCACGCTCAACGCCATCATCACCGCGATGGGCGGCAATCCGGTGTCGTGGCTGGGGCCGAAAATGGCGCTGTATTCGGTGGTGGCGGTCAATGTCTGGGGCGCGATTGGCGGCGGGATGATCATCTTTCTGGCCGGGTTGCAGGCGATCCCGCGCGACTATTACGAGGTGGCGCGCTTGGATGGCGCGACGGCATGGCAGAGGTTGCGCTATGTGACCTTGCCCGCGCTGGCACCTTCGATCTTCTTTCAGGCGGTGCTGACCACGATCAACGCGTTTCAGGCGTTCGACTACATCTACATCCTGACCCGGCTGGGCAACGGCAACTCCTCGATGCCGACGCTGGTGTTTTCGATCTACCGCACCGGGTTTCGGTTCTTTCGGATGGGCGATGCGGCGGCGCAGGCCGTGGTGCTGACCGCGATCATCTTCGTGATGACGGCGGTGTATTTCCACCTGCAAAAACGCTGGGGGGAACCCGCATGACCCGCGCCAAATGGGGTGATCTGCTGGCGTTTGTGGCGCTGACCTTGGGCGCTGTAGCGATGATCGGGCCGTTTGTCTGGATGATCTCGACCAGTCTCAAACCGATGGGCGAGCAGTTCGACATGCGGCTGATCCCCGCGACCCTGACCGGGGCGAACTACCCCAAGCTGTTCAGCATCATGCCGTTTCACCT
>JAYTQA010000020.1:0-5503 GCA_043746955.1 bacterium
AAAACCTGAATGCGAGGGGTGTCTTCGTGTGCGTCCATAAGGACACCCGTAGCCGACCGAGAGAAACCCAAGCAAGACGGCCCTCACCGTAGGCTTACGCGGAAGGGTCAGATTTCGCCGGAGATCAGCTGGTCCATGGTGATCGAGGGCTGCGAGCAGCCGGCCTCGCCGATCACCTTGGCCGGGACGCCCGCGACGGTGGTGTTGTGCGGCACGTCATGCAGCACGACCGAACCGGCGGCGATGCGGCTGCAATAGCCGACGGCGATGTTGCCCAAAACCTTGGCTCCGGCCCCGATCATCACGCCATTGCCGATCTTGGGGTGGCGGTCGCCATCCTCTTTGCCGGTACCGCCCAAAGTGACCGAATGCAGCATCGAGACATTGTCGCCGACCACGGCGGTTTCGCCGATCACGATGGCATGGGCGTGGTCGATCATGATGCCTTTGCCGACCCGGGCGGCGGGGTGGATGTCGACCGAAAACATCTCGGACACCCGCATCTGGACGAAATAGGCCATGTCGCGGCGATTGTGGTTCCAGAGCCAATGGCCAACGCGGTAGGCCTGAACCGCGTGGAAGCCCTTGAAGAACAGGATGGGTTGCAGGAAGCGGTGGCAGGCGGGGTCGCGGTCGAACACCGCCATGATGTCGGCGCGGGCGTCCTGGCCGAGTTCGGGGTCATCCGAATAGGCCTCATCGGCGATTTCACGCAGGATTTGTTCGCTCATCTCGCTGGACGCAAGTTTTTGCGAGAAGCGGTAGGCGAGGGCGCGTTCGAGGCTGGAATGGTGGAGGAGGCTGGCATGGATCAGACCGCCCAACAGCGGTTCTGACCGGACGGCATCTGCCGCCTCTTCGCGGACCCGCTGCCAGACCGGGTCGACGGACGAAACTTTTGCTTTGGGATCGGCCATGTTTTCACCTCTTGGGCGAAAAGTTTAGCACAGGCTTTCCAGGCGGGACAGCCCCGGCGAGACAGGTTCGCGGGGGATGGCTGATGGCCTCAGGCGACGGCTAAGGTGGCGTAGGGGCCGGCGCCGAACCGGGTGGATACCTGCGCCACGGCGAGCGCGAAGCCGGCACCGGCGGCATCGGCTGTCTGCATCGCCGTCGTGTAATTCCACAGGGGCGAGCTTACAAATACCTCGCGCAGGACAGTTGTGCCATGGCGGACCTGAATCTGATAAAGCTCGCTGTCTTCGCCCAACGGCACGTCGAGCCCAAGCCAGCTGTCGCCGTCAATCCGTGTGCGGCGGATCCAGGTCAGGCCAACCGGCTGGCCGGATCGACCCGATGCGGTGAGGTGCGACACGGAATAGGGGCGGAGCCCGATGCCGTTGAAGGCAAGCTGTTCTGCGACAACCCGCGGGTCGCTGTAGCCGCGATCCGCCGGGCCAATCCGGTAGGACCGGGTGAGGCCACGGGCAGATGCGGACAACTCAATCTGTGGAACCGCGCCGTCCAGCAGCACGAAATAGCTGCCAGCGGGCCAGGATGCGGGCATCACGCCGTCGGTTCCGGCTTGGCCGCGCAGCCTAACCTTCAGGTCATAGGTCCGGGGTGCCACAAGCTGGGCGTCACGGAATTGGAACACCTCCCAGTTTTCCGCGGAGCCGTCGCCGATCACCGCGACATTTGCGCCATTCAGCACGTCATCATCGGAGGCAGACGACAACTGACCCGTCGAAAGCCGCACCCGCAAAGCAGGGCCAGCATCCCAAACGCCTGAGGTGAAAGCAGTCATGGGCGATTGGGTCACGCCCAGAATCGCGGGAACCTCCAACTGCCGGTTCAGGCTGAAACCGTTGTCACTGGCAGCGCTCCAGACGCCAACGGTGCCGGGCCACGGGCTTGCAGTCGCCGCGACATGCGGTGCTAGCGGGTCTTCCGAACCCGTAAGCATCGGAAGATCCATAAACACCGGAAACACCGGCAGAGCGACGGCTGGCGAGGACCGCACGGAAGTCAGGTCGATGTCATCGGCGGGCAAATAAGCCCCCGGCTCCACCCGTACCGCGTCAATCAACAGCGCATCGCCATTTTCCAACCGGTCAATCCGATAGGACGTGCCCCCCAGATCGACCACATTCCCGGCTGCGAGACCAAGAGCGGACTTCGGCAGAGCAAACCGTGCCGCATCCCGCGCTATACGCGATTCAGCCAGCCAACGCTCGGCCACGGTACGCGCTTCAGCATTCGTCAGTTGCAACGAGACTTCGCTTTGGGCAACGTTGGGCGAAGTCTCATCTGGGAACACAGCTTCCGCAGTGCGCACTTCAAAATCGTTTTCGGCCTCGACATAGGTCAGCCGCACGCGGCCTGACATATCCGCCTCCGAGGTGCGAGAGGTTTCCATGCCACCCGCCACCTCGCCGACCAAAGCCAAGCGTTCGGTCGCAAACGCCACATCAGCAAGACCGTCGCGCAGCGAGAACTGCAGGACCCCCTCGCTTTCGCCAACATCCAGAGCGTAACAGGTCATGAGTGGTTGCAACGCCGAACGCGCGCTGCCGATTTCGTTGAGGCTATAGCCGCGCACAACACCGTAGGCCGTGGACACATCCAGACTGCTACCACCCGCTGCATTGCAAATGTCGGCAACTACGGCCGCCAGGGGTTGCGAAGTGCTTCTGCCGTTCAGCCAATGTCCGTGAAAGTAGTTGTCGCCATCGCCCCAAACGACAGCATTCGCCGGGAACTCCGGAAAAGGCCGGGCGTCCCAGGCCCAGACATGGCAGCGCGCCAAATCTAGCATGCTGCCCGAATACAGCGTTGCAGCCGGGTTATGTGCGGGATCGGACCAATAGGCGTTGATAGCGCGCAAATATTGCATCTGAATAAAGTCGTCGCGACGACCGTTGGAGGCGCGGGGAAGCGCTGACTCGGACGACTTAGGATCAAGGAATTTGTTCGGTTCGTTGGTGCCCTTGTCCAGGGCCGCACAGCCATATTCTGTAAACCGGATTGGCTTCATGCCTGCGACCCAAGCAGACGGCGTGGTCAACCTCAGCCCGGCCCGGCGTTCGTAGTGGGCATGTCCCCACCAGCCGGAAAGGTCTTTGTAGCGATAGACCCACGGTTCACCATAGGCGAGATCCTGGATGGGCCGGCGGAGTTGGGTTTCCGCCGCGAACGGCGTGTCGTAATACCAATCGTAACCTTCCCCTCCAGCCACATTGGCGGTCAAATAGTCCAAATTGTAGATCGAACCCGATTGCGCATCCAAATGGCTTGTTCCATCGTGCCAATCGGACAACGGCATGTAATTGTCGATACCTACGAAGTCGATGTTGGAATCGGCCCACAGTGGATCGAGGTGAAAATACAGATTGCCGTCAGCCTGATAGCCGAAATATTCGGACCAGTCAGCAGCGTAACTGATTTTTGTGCCGCTCCCTAAAATCGAGCGGACATCCGCAGCGAGGGTTTTCAACGCCAAAACCATGGGAAAGCTGTCTGATATGCCGCGGACTTGGCTTAGGCCGCGCAGCTCTGACCCGACACAAAATGCATTGACGCCGCCCGCAAGGACGCAAAGCTGCGCGTAGTGCAGAATGAAACGACGATACCCCCATTCGTTGGGCCCGCTATAAACCACGCCGCCATTGGCAATGGTAAAATGCGACGGCATAGCATTGCCCATAAAAGTGGCAACTTCCGTGCTCGCTACGCTGGTGCGATCGGGACTACCTGAGCGACCGGGCGCTTTTGACAAGGTAATCCGCCCGCGCCACGGCAAGGCGGGCTGGCTGGTGGCATCAGACCAAGGATCGGCAAGGCCATTGCCCGCCAATTGGTCCATCAGAATAAAGGGATAGAACATCACTTCTTTGCCAGAGGCCCGAATGGCCGTGATGGCCTGAACCACCGACTGATCGGTCGGCGAGCCGCCATAAACCACCCGACCGTCTAGAAACGGCACAACACTCGCGGTGGACCTCGTCAGGCCCGACACCCGCCAAGGCATCTCCACCCCGTCTTGAGACGACTGGTCGACCTTAGGCCGGATCGTGCAAAGCCCGCACCGCAAGTCATTGCCAAACCAACTGGTCACCAATGAGACAGACCCACAATTCGGAAGTTCCTCTCCCAGCTGCATTAGTGAGATGCTGAAATCGGTTTTATCTTCAACCGTATGAACGTTTGCAATGTGGTTTACCCCCGGACCGTCGTTGAACGTGACCGGAGTCGTGGCCAGCGCGTACTCTCCTGTCCCCGGAATGAGCGCAACTGCTTTGATCGAGGCGGCAAGGTCACCAATCGTGCCGTCCACTGAATTTGGCGCGCGCCGGGTTACTTCAAATGTGAACTGAGGGACGCGGTTTCCAAACCGCGACAGATCAAGATCCTCGATTACGACATATGCGATCCCGCGATAGCTGGGGGCAAGACCGGCTCCCTCAACCGCCTCAATCTTTGGATCGGGCAGTTGCGTTTCGCTGCCTGGATAAAACCTCAAGTCAAGACTGCCAGCGGCAAGTTCAATCCCGTCAGCCCAAACGCGCCCGAGCCGTTGCGCCTCGCCCTGGCACAAAGCGATGGCCAGACTGATCGAATACCTGAAGCTTGTGGTGGCGGGGCGAGGCGCGCCTTTTCCGCCTCCACTGCGGTTGGCGGTTTCCAGAAAGCGCGTGGCCCAGATCACTTGGCCGCCCAACCGCATTCTGCCCCAAACGCGCGTAATCGGGGCACCATCGCTGGCACCGGTCAATTGAAAACGCTGGACCCGCCCGGTTTCGATCGGCTCCGACCCTGCCCCCAGAATGCGTTGGTCGATCGACCTTCCAATTGTGGCCCCGACAGCGCGCCCGATCACAGCCCCCGAAAGACCAAGAACCGTGCCGCCAAAGCCAGAACCTATCGCTGCCCCGGCTGCCGACAAGAGAATGGTGGCCATAGCTCATGCTCCTTTGGGAAACGCAAAACGGGCGGCGATACGCCGTGCCCATGGGGCAGAAAGGGCGCATTCCACGACCCCATGTCCGGTGTAGGCGTGGATAAAGGTGGGATAGTTGCCGATGTCCGTAACGATGCCCACGTGTTTTGCCACAAACCCATCACGCATCCGAAAGACAATCACATCGCCCGGCGCGGCATGGGCCAAAGGTTTTTCGACCAGCCAACGCCGAGCAGCCGCCAACATCTCTTCCCGGCCAGCGGGTTCAGACCAGTCTAACGTATAGGGCGGCACGGTCTGGGGTTCGGTTGTCAGTACCGCGCGCCAGACCCCTCGCAAAAGACCAAGGCAATCGGTCCCTGCCCCAAAAACGGATGCTTGATGCAGATAAGGTGTGCCAACCCAGCGCCTTGCTTCGGCGACCACGTCTTGCCGACCGGTCATTTGAACAGACTTTCACCGTTGTTGTTTTTACCTGAAACCGGATAAGACGTCATCCAATCGCCACCCGGAATGTGAGGAAAACCGCGGAAGTTTCTGAAATTATTGAACTTCGCCTGACAGGTTGCAGCAACTTTGTCGCAACCGGGCTCAAGCCTGATT
>JAYTQA010000021.1:0-5495 GCA_043746955.1 bacterium
TTGGTCATCACCGGCTGGCGCGGGATATTCGCGGCACTGCTATTGGCCTCGGTGGTCAGCCTGGCCCTCTTGGCCTTGGCCCAGCCCGAAACCCTGGCCCCGGCCAACCGCCGTCCGTTCAAGCTTGGCTTTCTCGCGCGCGGCTGCGCCGAATTGTGCGTTGACCGCAGTTTTCTGTTGCTGACCTTTGTCGGAGCTTTCGGCTTTGGCAGCTTTTTCATCTTCCTCGCGGCCGCGTCTTATGTCTACCAGCAGGGCTTCGGCTTGAGTTCCACCGGCTTTTCGCTGGCCTTCGCGGTCAATGCGATGGCGTTCATCGGCGCCAGTCAGGGCGCGAGCCGGGCCACCATCCGGTTCGGGGCGATGCCGATGCTCAAGTGGGCGAGCTTCGGCTTTGCCATCAGCACCTGCGCTTTGTTCGCGCTTGCGCTGGCGGGCATGGTCAACCTCTGGGTCTGCATGGTCGGTCTGGCGCTTGGCAACGCTTGTCTGGGCCTGATCATCCCGTCGACCATGGTGATGGCCTTGGACAATCAGGGCGACAAGGCCGGGTTGGCCTCGTCCTTGGGCGGCACATTGCAGATGCTGACCGGTGGGGTGATGGTGGTGGCCTTGGGGCCGTGGCTCGGGGCGAGCCCGACCCCGATGATCGGCGGCATCGCCTTTGCCGCCGTAGTGACCCTGATCCTGACGCTGATGGTGCCGCGCCCGGTGCAAACCCTACCGGATGCCAACGACGCCAGAGCGGTCTGAACCGGCGTGGTCAGAACCGGCATGATCTGAGGCGACCTCTTCTGAACCGGGAGGGTCTGGCCCGGCATGGTCTGAGGCGGTAGCGCCAGAACCGGGCTGACCCTTTGTCTCAAAGCCAATCGGGCGGGAAAACCGGTCGCCGGTTCCCCCCCGCTCGCCTTAACCCTCAAGCGGCGGAGCGCAGTGCGGCCTGAACCTGAGCCAAGGCCTCCAACAAAAGATCGGTCCCGGCACCGGGGCGGTTGGCCCCGTCTGACAGCACACGCCGCCAACCGCGCGCGCCCGGACGCCCGGTGAACAGGCCAAGCATATGGCGGGTTATCTGATGCAGCCGCCCACCTTCGGTGAGGTGATCGTCGATATAGGGCAGCAGGCCACGCACCACCGCCGCCGCATCCGGGGCGAAATCATCGCCCCACAGCGCGTCCGCCCCGATCAGGACCGCGGCCGGGTCGTGGTAAGCCGCCCGCCCGAGCATCACCCCATCAAGCCCGAGATCCAGCAGCGCTTTCGCCTGCGCCAGCGAGGTCACCCCGCCATTGAGGCAAATCACCAGCTCCGGAAACGCCCGCTTCATGCCGAGCACCAGATCATAATCCAACGGCGGCACTTCGCGGTTTTCCTTAGGCGAAAGACCCTGCAACCACGCTTTGCGCGCGTGAATGATGAAATGCGACACCCCCGCTTTGGCGACCACCTCCAGAAACCGGGGCAGCGCTTCGCCCGGTGCCTGATCATCCACCCCGATCCGGCATTTCACCGTTACCGGCACATCGGTCTCGCCGATCATCGCGGCCACACATTCCGCCACCAGCGCAGGCCGCTCCATCAGCACCGCGCCAAAGCACCCCGATTGCACCCGGTCGGACGGGCAGCCGCAGTTGAGGTTGACCTCGTCAAACCCGTAAGGTGCCGAGGCTTTGACCGCCGCCGCCAGACCGGCAGGGTCTGACCCGCCCAATTGCAATGCCACCGGATGATCGCCGGCATGACCCAACAACCGGTCCCGGTCGCCATGGAGCACCGCCGCAGCCGTCACCATCTCGGTATACAGCATGGCACGCCGGGTCATCGCCCGGTGAACCACCCGGCAATGCCGGTCGGTCCAGTCCATCATCGGGGCCACGGATAACCGATGCGCCGCCGCCCCCGACCATTTCCCGGCCAAACTGATCCCGCCGTCCGTCACGCCCGACCTGCCCATCCAAACCAGCGCTTCCATAGCGAAAACCAGCGCCAAGGTCCACCCGCGCGCACCGGGCATTGGCTTTCGGTGGGCGCATGAGTTGCCATGTTCCCCAAGGACCACCCGCCCGCACCGGGCATTGGCTGCGGTGGGCGCATTAGTTGCCATCCTCCGAAGGGTCCACCCGCGCGCCACGCGCTGACTTGCGCAATCCATTGTTGGCCCGCGCCACATACGCTCACCGGTAAGTGCACCCCTTTGCCCCGTGCGCTCACCCGTCAGCGGACATGCGTCCCGCCCGCAGGATCGGCTTGCCCCGTGCGCTCACCCGTCAGTGGGCCTGCGTCCGGCAGGACTCGCATGCCGCAGCGCTCGCTGGCTCCCCCGCTTGCCCCCGCTTGCCCCCCCCGCTTGCCCCCACGCCCCCCCTCGTCTATCAGGGACAAAACGGGGGCCGGATGCGCATTCTCATCACCAATGACGACGGGATCAACGCGCCGGGCCTTGCGGTGCTGGAAAAGATTGCCGTCCAGATCGCCGGGCCGGGCGGTGAGGTCTGGATCGTCGCCCCCGCCTTTGAACAATCCGGCGTCGGCCATTGCATCAGCTACAGTCATCCCGCGCTGATCGCCGAACTCGGGCCGCGCCGGTTTGCCACCGAAGGCACGCCGGCCGATTGCGTGCTGGCCGGGCTTTTCTATGTGATGAAGGATGGCCCGCCCGATCTGATCCTGTCCGGCGTCAACCGGGGCAATAACGCCGGCGAAAACGTGCTTTATTCCGGCACCGTCGGTGCGGTGATCGAGGCGGCCCTGCACGGCATCAAGACCATCGCGTTGTCGCAATTTTTCGGCCCCGGCAACACCAACCTGGCCGACCCGTTTGACGCGGCGGCCACCCACGCCGCTGGCGTGGTCCAGCGCCTGCTCGACCGCGGCCTGTGGGATGACGCCGATTACCGGCTGTTTTACAACGTGAACTTCCCGCCGGTCTCAGCCGCCGCCGTCAAGGGCACCAAGGTCGCAGCACAGGGCTTCCGGCGCTATTCGACCTACACGCTGGAACCGCACCTGTCGCCGACCGGCCGCCAGTTCCTGTGGATCAAGGGCGGCGAACAAGGCCGCGCCACCCTGCCCGATACCGATGTGACCGCCAATGTCGAAGGCTATATCTCGATCACGCCGCTGCGCTGCGACCTGACCGCCCACGACCGGCTGTCCGACCTTGCGGCCGCCTTGGCATGATCGACGACGCCGCCCCAGATGCCACCGCATCGGAGCCGGTCAAGGCCGAGCGTCAGATGCGCTTTGTCTTTGCACTCCGCTCCCACGGTGTGACCGACAGCCGGGTGTTGCAAGCCATGGAGCGGACCGACCGGGGCGCCTTCGTGCGCGGCCTGTTCGCCGAACGCGCCTATGAGGATATGCCGCTGCCGATCTCGTGCGGCCAGACCATCAGCCAGCCCTCGGTGGTCGGCCTGATGACCCAGGCACTCGATGCTCAGCCGCGCGACAAGGTGCTGGAGGTTGGCACCGGCTCCGGCTATCAGGCCGCCATCCTGTCGCAGCTTTGCCGCAGGGTCTATACCGTCGACCGCCACAAGCGTCTGGTCCGCGAGGCGCAAGCGGTGTTCCGCGACCTTGGTCTGGTCAACATCACCGCCTTTGCCGCCGATGGCAGTTTTGGGCTGCCCGATCAGGCACCGTTCGACCGGATTCTGGTGACGGCGGCGGCCGAGGATCCGCCCGGCCCGCTCTTGGCGCAGTTGAAGATCGGCGGTATCATGGTCTTGCCGGTCGGCCAGTCCGATGCGGTGCAAAGCCTGATCAAGGTGACACGGCTCGGGTCAGGCTATGATTACGAAGAACTTCGCCCGGTGCGCTTTGTGCCGCTGGTGGAAGGCTTGGGCGCGGAATGATGCAAAGGTCCGGCTGAACGGATCATTTGGGTGGGGCTGAGATGGGTTGGTTTGACGGGTTTGAAGATCAGCAATCGGGCAAGCGGCGGCATCTGCCGGGGCTGCCGGATGGTGTGCGGCCAAAGGGGATACCGCCCGTTGTGGGGTTGCCCCGCGTGGTGACGCCGCCGGTGGTGATGCCCCCTGTAGTCTTACCCCGTGCGGCGTTGCCCCGCCGGATGAGGTCGCGTCGGGTGCTGCCGGTGATCGCGGCGCTTCTGTTATCGGCCTGTGCCAACCCACATGGCTTGGATTGGGATCTGCGCAACAACGCCGGGGCGACCTCGACTGCGGTCGAAAACGCCACGGCGGCGCGGCCGGCGGCGGATGCCAACGGGGTGATCTCTTACCCCGGCTATCAGGTCGTGCTGGCCCGGCGTGGCGATACGGTGGCGGCGGTCGCCAGCCGCCTTGGCCTGCCTGCCGGCCAGTTGGGCACCTTTAACGCGCTCCACCCCACCGATACGCTGCGCGAGGGCGAGGTTCTGGCCCTGCCGGTCCGGGTCGCCGCCAGCCCCGCCGCTGTGACGGGCGCCACCGGGCAGTTGATCGGCGCGGGCAATCCTGGCAGTGGTACCTCGGCGGGCGGGGTTGATATCGCAGCGATTGCCACCACGGCGCTGGACCGGGTGGGCACCACAGCAACTTCTGCTACCGGAGCCGCTGCGCCCAAAGCCGGCAGCCTGCCGTTCGCCAGCGCAGGCTCCGGCCCGGTCCCGGTGCGCTATCAGGTCAAACGCGGCGAGACCGCTTTTACCATCGCGCGCCAGTTCAACATCCCGGCCAAGGCGCTGGCCGACTGGAACGGCCTTGGTCCCGACCTGTCGGTGCGCGAAGGCCAATACCTGATCATCCCGACCGCCGCCGATATCTCCCGGGTGCCGGGGGCTGCGGCGGGGGCTACGGCTGCGACCACGGCTACGCCTGCGCTGGACACCACACCGCCCGGTGTGGGCTCGCCCACGCCCGCGCCGCCGTCGGCCAAACTGCCGCTGCCGGCCGAGAAAACCGTCCCGGCCGCCCAAGCGGCCAAGCTGACCCCGCCGGCCCCCGACCTTGGCCCGACCCGGACCACTGCGTCGGCGGCCGCCATGGCGATGCCGGTCGATGGCAAGATCATCCGCAGCTATGACGGCAAGACCAACCAGGGCATCGACATTTCCGCGGTTGCGGGGGCTGAGGTCCGTGCCGCCGAGGACGGCACGGTGGCGGTGATCACCCACGACCCCGCCACCGGCGCGCTGATCGTGATTTTGCGCCACACCGGCGGGCTCCTGACCGTCTATGCCGGGCTCGATTCCGCCAGTGTCGCCAAAGACGCCGTGGTCAAGCGCGGCCAGACCCTTGGCACCGTCAAAGGCGGCAGCCCGGCGCAAATGCATTTCGAGGTGCGCCAAGGCCAGCAATCGCTCGACCCGCTGACCTATCTGCAATAACCAACTGCCAGGTTGCTTCGCCAGCCGCCGGAGGGTTTCACACCCTCCCGCTTAGCAGTTTCTTCGCTGCTAGAGCGTGTCGCCTTCATTTGGTTTCATATCCTGCGGCGTGGAAGTAGTTTTGGCATTCATGTTGTGGGAAGAGGTCGCAGACCGTTCCGAC
>JAYTQA010000022.1:0-5491 GCA_043746955.1 bacterium
TGCGATCTTATGGACCGAAACCGGGGTGCTCATGCCGCTTGATCCCGATATCCTGCGACTGGCACTCGGTCGATCTACGATTACTGGTGGCGGCGACCCTTGACGTTGGGCCGCCCCGACCATAGGTTTACAGCTTGAAATCCCGTAGGAGAACCAACATGGGCGCTGCAACCCTTGCCGTGACCGATTCCACCTTCGACAAGGAAGTCCGTCAATCTGCCATCCCGGTGGTGGTCGATTTCTGGGCGGAATGGTGCGGCCCCTGCCGTCAGATTGGCCCGGCTCTGGAAGAGCTGGCCGTGGAGTTTGGCGGCAAGGTCAAAATCGTCAAGGTTAATGTGGATGAGAATCCCGAAAGTCCGGCCGCATTAGGCGTGCGGGGCATCCCCTCGCTGTTCCTGTTCAAGGACGGTCAGGTCGCCTCGAACAAAGTTGGGGCCGCGCCGAAGGCCGCGCTGCACAACTGGATCAGCGCGAACATCTGAACCGGTGACATTTGGCATCAAGGGCACCTTCGGGTGCCCTTTTCGTTCGGTCAAGTCCGGCCTGCGCGTCGGATCTTGTTGGCGGGATTGTGCTGATGGCAGGGAACGCCTCGCCTGGTATGTTTCCACGGTCGGCAGGGGCTTTGGCTTAACGCCCGCGCCGCAGGTAGACGTAACAAGCCCCGCTGCCGCCATGTTTCAGATGGGCTTCGGTCACTTGCAGAATGGCCGGGCCAAGCGGCAGCTGGCGCAGCCACATCGGCACTTGATGACGCAAGGCACCCATGCGCTGGGGGATCGGGCCATGATCAGGGCCGGCCTTGCCCTTGCCGGTGATCACCAAAACCAGCCGCAGCCCCGATGTTTGCGCGTTCAGGATAAAGCGGATCAGTTCGGGATGTGCCTCGGCCAGGGTCAAGCCGTGCAGGTCAATCCGCGCCTCTGGGTCCAGTTTGCCCTTGGTCATCTTGGCGTGTTTGCGGGCATCCATTTGCAATGGCACTTGCGCGGGGCCGGGGGCGATGAACGCAGCCGACCGCAAGGGATGGGCTTTTTCGCCCAGGCGAAAGGCTGCAAACTGCAGCTTTGGTTCCGGCAGAACCGGGGCAGCCGCTAGTTCTGCCACCGTCACCGGCTTGCGCAGTCGGGCCAAGGCCGCGTTGGAGATCGGGCGGATGGTGCGGGCAACTTCATGCCATAGTTGCTCTTCTTCGGGCCTTAGGGTGCGGCGGCGTGACATCTCAGTTGGCCTGCGCCATGGCAAAAGCGCGGTCGATCGGCAAAAGCAAGATCAGTCGTCCGGCATCTTTGATGGCCCCTGCGGCCAGACCCGCCGCGTGGCCGGTGCCGTAGAAAATATCGGCCCGCTGTGCGCCTTTGATCGCCCCCCCGGTATCCTGGGCCACCATCAACTGGTGCATTGGATCAGCGCCGGCTTTCTCGACCCAGACCGGCGTGCCCAGTGGCACCTGCGCGGGATCGACGGCGACCGATCGCAAAGGCGTGATAGACCGGCCCATCGCGCCAATCGGCCCCTGATCCTCCGTCAGGTCCGGCAGCTTGCGGAAAAGAATGTAGGACGGATTTTCGTTCAGCAAGTCGGCCCCGGCAGATGGGTTGGCGCGCACCCAGACGCGAATTGATTGCGCCGAAAGCTGGTCTGGCGACATCGCCCCCCGTTGCACCAGCAGTGACCCGATCGAGCGATAGGCATAGCCGTTCCGCCCCGCATAGCCCACCCGGATAACGCTGCCGTCAGTCATATGGATGCGGCCAGAGCCTTGAATATGCAGGAAGAACACCTCAACCGGGTCATCCAGCCAGGCAATCTCCAACCCACGGCCCGCCAAGATGCCGCGTTCAATCGTGGCGCGGTCGTACCATGTCACCCCGTCGCGCAGTTCCGGTGGGCGGCGGTAGATCGGGTAAGCAAAGCGGGCGGTACGGATCGAGGAGCCTTGCAGCACAGGTTCATAATAGCCGGTGAACAGGGCAGGCGGGGTGCCGATCAGCACCGGGCGGAACAGCAGTTCAAAAAAACCGCGTGCGGCGGCCTGGTTCGCAGCCACGCTCGCCGCAACCCGGCAGATCGGCACCCAATCGGGCTGATCCATCAGATCGCAGGTGCGCTGAAAGCTGTGCAAAGCGGCGAGATGATCGTCCTTGGCCCAATCGGGCAGGGATGCAAAATCCAATACTTGGGCGGTGGCGGGCATCAGGGATGCAAGGCCAAGACAAAAGGCAAGCAGTGCAGCACGCATTCCCCCGCCTTAGTCGCTGGTGGCGGTCAGCTTCCAGTTCGGGTCACCCGCCCCCATCGGCCGGGAAAAGGTCCAAACCTCGCGCTGGCGCTGTATGGCGGTGGCATTGCCTTCCACCACGGCACCGGTGGTATCGCGCACGGCGCGGATCAGTTCGCCGGTAAAGCGCACCGAAATTTCAGCGCGCTTGGTCGCAGTGTCAAACTCTGCCGCCGACAAAACAAGTTCGCGGATCCCGACAAAGTTGGAAGTGACCGTCAATCCGCGCTTGGCCCGGTCTGCAACGGCCGCGTCGAAGCTGTGTTCAACTTCGTCGCCCACAAAGGCGCGGATGCGGTCAATCTCACCCTTGTCAAACGCCATCAGAATCATCTCGTACGCCCCGCGCGCACCTTTGAGGAAATCGGTCACCGAAAAGCCTGGCTCCACCGCCTTCATCGCAGCCAGAGCCGAGCGCGACGTCTCATCCGCTGCATTGTCGATGATGTCATGGTCCAGCGACCCGTCAATGACTTGCGCGCCATCCGCAGGTTTCAGGCTGGGCGCTGCGGTGGTGGGCTCAAACCCATCCCGCGTGCCCAAAACCGAGCGCAGTTTCAGGATCAGAAAAATCGCGATCCCGGCGAGGACGATAAGCTGGATCGGTGCGGAACTCATGTGAAACCTTCTAAACGGGCTGGTCTGGTCAGCGCCTGATGCATATGTAAGGGCTGGCATGCCCCAAGTCCACCTGCGGGGAGGCCAAGATTTACCCGGAGGGTCCGATATGCGGCTGGCTTGGTTGTTTCTGCTGTGGTCGATGATCGAAATCGGGCTGTTTGTCACTTTGGGCGGCTGGATTGGCGTCTGGGCGACCTGGGGCGTGGTGCTGAGCAGCGGGGTTTTAGGGGTTTTCCTGATCCGCTGGCAGAAGCGCACGGTTTTGGCGCAGGTGGTGCGCGATCTGCAAACCCTGGGTGACCCCCTGACCCCGGCGGCGCACTCCGCAATGATCGTGCTCGCGGGCGTCTTGCTGATCCTGCCGGGGTTTCTGACCGATGCTTTGGGGCTGGTGCTATTGCTGCCGCCGGTACGTAATTTGGTGATTGGCCAGTTGCGGGACCGGGCTCGGGCAGCCGCGATTGCCACCGGCGCTGGCCCGATGATGCGGTCGCAGGCCCGGCCACATGCCGTGATTGACCTGCAGGCCGAAGAAATTCACCCCGGGTCGCCCCGCCCGCACAAGCCTTCGGGATGGACCAAACCGTGACTGCCTGTTAGGAAAACTGCGACCAGTTTCTTAGGGGTTTGGCATGGCCGACGAAATCGAAAATGGTGCCGCGGCACCGCAAGTGAAAATGCAGGTGTTGGCGCAGTTCATCCGCGACCTGTCGTTTGAGAATCTGGTGGCGCAAAAGGGCCTGACCGGCACCGAAATGCAGCCAGAGATTACCGTGGGCGTCAATCTGGATGCGCGGCAACGGCCGCAGCCGAACACCTATGATGTGATCGCGAAGTTCAAAGTCTCCTCGACCAACAAGGCCAACGACGACACGCTGTTCCTGCTGGAGCTGGATTATGGCGGCGTGTTCATGGTCGAAGGCGTGCCACCGGAACAGTTGCATCCGTTCCTGTTGATCGAATGCCCGCGCCTGTTGTTCCCGTTCATCCGCCGGATCATTTCAGACGTGACCCATGATGGCGGTTTTCCGCCCCTCAACATCGACAACGTGGATTTTCTGGCCCTGTACCGGCAGGAAATGGCCCGGCGCGCGGAATTGGCGGCCTCAACCCCGACGGCTTCCGCCTAGCTTCGTTTCAGCCACACTGCAGCTGCGCCCATTTTGCCGACAAAGGCCTGATGGGCGGCAGCTTCAGCTTCGGTCAAATGGCTGGGCAAAGGCGTGGGGCGTGGCTTGGCGCGACTGGCCTGGCTGCCGCGCTGATCTGCCATGGTTTGTGCTGCCGCCGTGGCAAGGCCAAAATCCGGCTGCCGGCCGCCGATCAATTCCAGATAGACTTCCGACAGCAATTCCGCATCCAACAACGCTCCGTGCTTTTCGCGCGCCGAATTGTCGACGCCAAACCGACGGCAGAGGGCATCGAGCGAGGCGGAGGAGCCGGGGAATTTCTTGCGGGCCAGCGCCACGGTGTCCAGCGCCTGCGTCATCGGCAGGCCGGGGTGGCCGAGGCTGGTCAGTTCTGCATTCAGGAATTTCATGTCAAAGGCGGCGTTATGGATGACAAGGGTCGAATCGCCGACAAATTCAATCAGCGCGCGGGCGATGGCCTTGAAAACCGGCTTGCTCCGCAAAAGTTCATCACTCAAACCATGCACCGCAAACGCCTCTTTCGGCATTGGCCGCTCGGGGTTGATGTAGTGGTGAAACGTCTTGCCGGTCGGCAAGTGGTTCAAAAGCTCCAACGCGCCGATCTCGACAATGCGGTGACCTTCGGCAGGCTCCAGCCCGGTCGTTTCGGTGTCTAGGACAATTTCACGCATTTCTGGACCGAATGTGGCTGATCAGCGCCCGGACATAAGCGCGGGTCGAAGCGAAGTCGAGGGTTTCAACGATATGGGCGGCACGGGCGCGTTTTTCAGCGTCTGGCATCTGGCGGGACAGGATCAGCCAAAACTGTTCGGGCGTCATACCAGGACGAGCCAAGACGCGACCACGTTGCAAATCAGCCGGCGCGGTGACGAGCAAAGTGGCGTCCATTTGGGCATCTAAGCCAGTTTCGAATAGCAACGGGATGTCAAAAAGGGCGATATCAGAGCCTGTTTCAGCCAGAAATGCCGCGCGGTCGGCGGCGACCAGAGGGTGAACGACAGCCTCGATCTTGGCCAAGGCTGTGGGGTCACGGGCAATCCATGCTTTCAGAGCGACGCGGTCAATGGTGCCATTCAGCAGTGCTGCAGGCCAGAGACGCGCAATAGGGGCAACCGCAGCACCTGCCTCGGCATACAGGCGGTGCACGGCGGCATCGGCATCCCAAACCGGTATCCCTTCACCCGCAAACATCGCGGCGGTGGTCGATTTACCCATGCCGATCGACCCGGTCAGGCCAAGTTTGAACGCGCCGCTCATGCGGCCAGAACAGCGGCGCGGCTAGCATCGTCAACCTCTGGTCGATGGTTGAACCAGCGCTCAAAGCCGGGGGCGGCCTGATGCAGCAACATCCCCAGTCCATCGACGATATGGGCACCACGGGCCTGCGCCTCGATCAGAAAGTTGGTCATCAGGGGGACGTAAACCAGGTCGGTGG
>JAYTQA010000023.1:0-5490 GCA_043746955.1 bacterium
CCGGTCAGGCGCGGCGATCAACCTTGGCCGGGGATGGAAGGCAAGGTGTTCTATGTCTGGTTCGATGCCCCGATCGAATATATCGCCGCAACCGCCGAATGGGCCGATGCGCATGGGTTGCCGGATGCGGCTTGGCAACGCTGGTGGCGCACCGACAAGGGTGCCGCCGACGTGACCTATTACCAGTTCATGGGCAAGGACAACGTGCCATTCCATACGCTGTCGTTCCCGGCGACAATCCTGGGAAGTGGCGAGCCGTGGAAGCTGGTCGACTACCTCAAGTCGTTCAACTACCTCAACTATGACGGCGGCCAGTTCTCGACCTCACAAGGTCGCGGCGTGTTCATGGATCAGGCCTTGTCGATCCTGCCCGCCGATTACTGGCGCTGGTGGCTGTTGTCCCATGCCCCCGAAAGCAGCGACAGCGAATTCACCTGGGAGAATTTCCAAACCGCAGTCAACAAGGATCTAGCGGACGTACTGGGCAACCTTGTCAGCCGTGTCACCAAATTCGCGCGGGCGAAGTTTGGCGAGGTCATCCCGGCGGGTGGTCGTTTCGGGGCGCAGGAAACCGCGTTGATTGCCGATCTGGGTGCGCGCATCCGCGACTATGAAACCTATATGTCCGCGATGGAGGTCCGCAAAGCCGCCGCCGAGTTGCGCGGTATCTGGGTGGTCGGCAACGAATATCTGCAAGCGGCAGCACCCTGGAGCGTGGTGAAATCCGACCCCGAGCGGGCGCAGGCGATGGTGCGCCTCGCGATCAATCTGATCCGCATCTATGCGATCCTGTCGCAGCCGTTCATCCCTGATGCTGCCGCCGCCATGATGGCGGCGCTGAACGCGACCGACTGGACTTGGCCGTCCGACGTATCACAGGCGATCCGCGCTTTGGTGCCGGGCCACGCCTTTGCAGTGCCCGAAAACCTGTTCCGCAAGATCACCGATGAAGAGCGGGTTGAATGGCAGGCCAAATTCTCTGGCATCAGGACATAAGACAAACCGCTGCAGAACCGTTGCGGCCGCTTGATCTCAGGGAGTTGGCGTCAGAATAGTCCCATCAGCTTCAGGCTGACCAGCGCCAGGATAACCGCCAGCAAAATGCGCAAGGCCGCCTCTGGCAGTTTGGGGGCAAGAAAGCTGCCGATGATGATGCCGGGGATCGAACCGATCAGCAAATTGCCCAACAAAACAAAATCCACATCGCCCAGATACCAGTGGCCAAGGCCTGAAATCAACGTCAGCGGCACGGCATGGGCGATGTCTGAGCCGACGATGCGCAAGGTGGCCAGACGCGGGTAGAGCACCAGAAGTGCTGTGACACCGATCGCCCCGGCCCCGACCGATGTGGTGGTCACCAACGCCCCCAAAACAGCGCCGGTCAGCACGGTCAGCATGGCCACCAGTTTGTCATTGGTGGGGATCTTTCCGGCGAAGAAGGCAACAATTTGGGTTCTGAACAGCAGGGTCACCGACGTCACCAGCAAAACTGCCCCGAGCATGAAGGCCAGAACCCCGCCTTTGCTGGTTTGCACCCCCATCGCCTGCATCGCAGCAAAGGTGGCCAAGGTTGCCGGGATCGACCCGGTGGCCAGCCGCCTTACAATCCGCCAATCGATTGATTTGTTGTGCCCGCCGTGCACGGCTGTGCCGACCGATTTCGTGGCCGCAGCATAGAGCAAATCGGTACCAACTGCAGTCGCCGGATGGATGCCAAACAACAACACCAACAGCGGGGTCATCAGCGAACCGCCGCCCACGCCAGTCAGGCCCACGATGATTCCGACCGCCAGGCCGGAGAGGGAAAACAGTAAATTCATATCGCAAACCTCATGAAACCTGAGCGCCCGAGCTGCCGGGGGCCAGATTCCCGAGACGAGCCCGCCTTGTCAACTTTAATAAGGTAATCTCGATAGAATAAGCAGTGATTAAGTGCTTTCCGGCCCACACTGCCAAAACCGGAATTTTCGGGGGAGGAACCCGGCGCGGCCCGGTGGTGGGGTTGCTGGATATTGAATCTGGCCCCACCGATTTCCGGCACCGTCTTGCGGGTTTGACCCATGGCCGTTAAGCAGACCATCTGCGAAAGGTCCTGCAATGCCCCAGATTTTCTCGACCGAGGATGCCGATTTCGAGGCGCGTTTTGCCGCCCTGCTGGGGATGAAGCGCGAGGCGGCCGAGGATGTTGATTTCGCGGTCGCGGGGATCATCGCCGATGTCCGGGCGCGGGGGGACGCCGCGCTGTTGGAGCTTACGGCGCGGTTTGACCAACTGGAATTGACGGCGGCGACGCTGGCGTTTTCGGCGGCAGAGATTGCAGCCGAATGTGCCAAGGTTTCGGTTGAGGACCGGACAGCTCTGGAACTGGCAGCCTCGCGCATCCGGGCCTATCACGAGCGCCAGTTGCCGCAGGATGCCAATTGGGTCGATGGCGCCGGCGCGCAACTGGGCTGGCGCTGGACGCCGGTTTCTGCCGCCGGGCTTTACGTGCCGGGCGGGCTGGCCTCCTATCCTTCCTCGGTCCTGATGAACGCCATACCGGCCAAGGTGGCGGGCGTGCAAAGGCTGGTGATCGCCTGCCCAACACCGGGCGGTATCGTTAACCCGCTGGTTTTGTTGGCGGCACGGCACGCCGGGGTGGAAACCATCTACCGGATCGGCGGCGCGCAGGCGATTGCGGCCTTGGCCTACGGGACGCAAACCATCGCTGCGGTCGACAAGATCACCGGCCCCGGCAACGCCTATGTCGCGGCAGCCAAGCGGCGGGTGTTTGGCCGGGTCGGGATTGATATGATCGCAGGCCCGTCGGAGATTCTGGTCATCGCTGACGCCCACAACAACCCCGACTGGGTGGCGCTGGATTTACTTTCGCAGGCGGAACATGACGAAAGCGCGCAGGCGATCCTGATCACTACCGATAAAGGCTTTGGTCGGGCGGTGGCGGTGGCGGTGGAAAAACGGCTGGAGACCTTGCAGCGGCGGGCGATTGCCGGGGCAAGCTGGGCACAGAATGGCGCGGTGATCACGGTCGGCACCTTGGCCGAGGCGGCAGCTTTGTCCAACCGGATCGCGCCGGAACATCTGGAGCTTTGTGTGGCTGACCCCGAAGCCCTGTCGCACGCCATCACCCATGCGGGTGCGATTTTCCTCGGAGCATGGACTCCGGAAGCCATCGGCGATTACGTGGGCGGGCCGAACCATGTGTTGCCCACCGCCGGTTCGGCGCGGTTTTCCAGCGGGTTGTCGGTGATGGATTTCGTCAAACGCACCACGATTGCCAAGATGACGCCCGAGGCTTTGGCCGCGATCGGGCCCGCCGCCGAGCGTCTCGCCGTCTCTGAAGGCCTTGAGGCGCATGGCCTTTCGGTCCGCGCCCGGTTGGATGCGCTGAACGATGACCGGCCATGACCAACCGGATTTGCGCCATCGACCTCGACGACCGTGGCCTGGCCCCGCCAACGGCGGAGGTCGATCAGGAACGCAACGTCGCGATCTTTGATCTTTTGGAGGAAAACAGCTTCGCCATCCCGCGCGCCGCTGAATTCCCCGGCCCCTATCGGCTTGCCCTCGCCATCCGCGATGGGCGGCTGGTGTTTGGCATTTCCGATCAGGCGTCCCGCAAGGTCGCGGAGTTTCACCTGTCGATGGGGCCATTCCGGCAGGTCGTGAAAGACTATTTCCAGATCTGCAAAAGCTATTTCGACGCGGTCAAGCGCCTGCCGCCCAGCCAGATTGAGGCGATCGACATGGCGCGGCGCGGTATCCACAACGAAGGGGCGCGGGTCTTGCAGGAACGGTTGGTCGGCAAGGCGGTGGTTGATGGCCCGACCGCCCGGCGGCTGTTCACCCTGATCTGCGTGATGCATTGGGGTTGATATGACCAACCGCCCCCAAGCCGTGCTGTTTTGTTGTGATCACAACGCAATACGCTCGCCGATGGCGGAAGGGTTGATGAAAAAGTTCTACGGCCAAACCGTGTATGTGCAGTCGGCTGGCGTGAAAAACGACATGGAAATTGATGGATTTTCGGTCGCCGTCTGTCACGAGATGGGGGTGGAACTGTCGCGTCACCGATCGCGCAGCTTTGAGGAGATGCTGCAATGGGGCGACGATCTTGGCCAATATGATCTGATCATCGCTTTGTCGCCCGCCAGTCAGCGCATGGCGTTGGAGTTGACGCGGCTCCATCATATCAGCGTGGAATATTGGCCAATTCTGGACCCGACCGGCTTGGGCGACACCCGCGAGGCCAAGCTTTCGGCCTACCGCCAGTCGCGCGAGCAAATCCGCGACCGGATTGTTGCGCGGTTCGGGCCGCCAGATCAGGCCAAGGGCGCCTAGGCGGGGGTGGCGGCCAAAAGGTCGGCCAGGTTATCCTCGATCCAGCAGGCAAGCGTCAGCACGCGAGAGGCGACTTCGGCCCCCAATGGCGTCAGCGTGTAGTCGACATGGGGTGGCACCACGTCATGGGCGCGGCGCACCACCAGCCGATCAGATTCAAAGACTTGCAGGGTTTGCGCTAGCATCCGCTCACTTATGCCATCCACGCGCCGCCGCAGTTCGGAAAAGCGCAGGGTGCCGTCGGACAAAGCAATCAGGATTAGCGTGCCCCAGCGGCTGGTGACGTGCTGCAAAATCTGCCGCGAAGGGCAATCAAAGGCCAGCACATTGCCCTTGCCCAGTTCGCGTGCCTTCAAGACCAGATCATTGTGCGCCATTGCAGGGTACTTACCTAAATGTGTGTACTTCCGTTTCGTAAGTAATCCGATAAATTCACCCCAGTCAACGCCATCGTGTCAACCTGAGGAGAACAAAATGACCATCGCAATTACCGGTGCCACCGGCCAACTGGGCCGCCTTGCCGTTGAGGCCGTCAAAGCCCGTGGCGGCGACGCGATTGCCCTTGTGCGGGACCCGTCCAAGGCAGACGCCGGAGTGACCGCCCGCGCCTTTGACTATACCAAGCCCGAGGTGATGGCGGAAAGCCTGAAGGGTGTAACCACCTTAGCGCTGATTTCCTCCAATGATTTCAACGACCGGGTTGGCCAGCACAAGGCGGTGATTGATGCAGCCAAGGCTGCCGGCGTCAAGCATATCGTCTATACGTCGATCCTGAAGGGCCATGCCTCGCCCTTGGCTTTGGCCACCGATCACAAAGGGACCGAAACGTATCTGGCGGGTTCCGGCATCCCGCACACCGTGCTGCGCAACGGTTGGTACACCGAAAACTACACCGGTTCGCTGGCGGGTTCCGTGGCGCATGGTGCTATGATGGGGTCGATGGGCACCGGCCAGATCGCCACTGCCGCACGCAAGGACTATGCCGAGGCGATTGCCGCTGTCGTGCTCGACCCGGCCAAACAGGGCAAGGTCTACGAACTTGCGGGCGATGCGGCCTATTCGATGCATGACATGGCGGCGCTGGTTTCGGCCAAAGCGGGCAAGACCATCGCCTACCACTCGCTGCCGCCCGCCGATTATGCCAAGGCA
>JAYTQA010000024.1:0-2052 GCA_043746955.1 bacterium
CACAACCCCGGTGGCCGGGTCTGGACCACCGCCGAACTGCAAGGCGTTGCTGATTTCTGCATCCGCCACAACCTGATCCTGGTGTCGGACGAGATTCACCACGACCTTGTCATGCCCGGCCAGACCCACCACGTGATGGCCAATGTCGCGGGCATTGCCGACCGTCTGGTGATGATGACCGCCAGCACCAAGACCTTCAACATCGCGGGCGCCCATATCGGCAACGTCATCATTGCTGATCCGGTTTTGCACCAGCGATTCGCCGATGTAATGCTGAAAATGGGCATCTCGCCCAACAGTTTCGGGATGCACATGGCCACTGCCGCCTATTCGCCGGAGGGTGCTGCCTGGGTCGATCGGCTGAACGCCTACCTCGATCAAAATCGCCGCACTTTTGACGCGGGCATCCATCTGATTCCCGGCCTGAAATCCGTGCCCCTGCAGGCCACCTACCTCGCCTGGGTCGATTTCGCGGCAACCGGCATGCAAGTGGAGGAGTTTTCCACCCGGGTCGCCAAGGGTGCCCGAATCGCTGCCAGTGGCGGGGCGGCGTTTGGGCTGGGCGGCGAAAGCTTCCTGCGTTTCAACCTCGCCATGCCGCATGCCCAGATCGTGGAGGCGGTCGCCCGCCTTACGCATGCCTTCCAAGACCTGCAATAACCTTGCGGATGCGCGCAAATCGGCCAAGAAAGCCGGGTGTTCGGTTGGCCTGACCGGCTTTAATTCTTGGTCAAAAACCCAGCCGGCAGCGTCGGGTCGAGCCAGAAATCCAAGGGCGCCTTGTCGGTCACCGGCGTCAACCGCTTGAATTCGCAGGTGATCTCGTCGCCCTCGACGATGGAGGCGACAATCAGGCACTGAAACACATGGCGGCTGCCATCATAAACATCGACCAAACCGCGCAGCCGGGGCGCCAAAGCGCCGTCGAGCACAAAGCCATCGTGCCAAAACCGCAACACCGGAAACACCGCCTCGCCGACCTGAACCCGCAGCTTGGATTTGCGACGCTCTTTGGATTTGCGGGCAATCTCCAGCCCTTCACAAACTTCTTTCGACAAAAATTCCAGCATATTCGCCTCCTTATTAATCAGTCTGGCGTGCCACTGCCCAAAAACAAGCTAGCCTTGCCTTGTGTCCTTTTTGCGAAGCGGGCGTGGCCGCCGCGCCACAGTGTCCCAAGCCTCGCCAATCCGCTAGAACCGCCAAAATAGCCGGAGGATCCGATGCGTCTGCCCCTTATAGCCCTTTTGGCCCTGACAAGCCCGACCTATGCTGCCCCCTGCGGCGGTAATTTTCAAACCTTCCTCAGTGCCATGGCCGCCGACGCCAAGACGCAAGGGCTGCCCGACAGCGCCATCCACGCTTTCCTTGACGCTGGGCGGATCGACCCGGCCGTGATCAAGGCCGACCAAAGCCAAGGTTTCTTCCGCAAAACTTTCCTCGACTTTTCGCAAGCTTTGATCAGCAAAAGCCGCATCCAGAATGCCGCGATTTATGCGAAGAAATACGATGCCGTCTTCAAAGTGGCTGAGCAGAAATTCGGCGTCTCGCGTGGCATCATCCTTGCCTTCTGGGCGTTTGAAACCGACTTTGGCCAAGTCCAGGGCACGTTCGACACCCGCAACGCTTTGCTCACCCTCGCCCACGACTGCCGCCGCCCCGATATCTTTCAACCGCAAGTCCTCGCCGCTATCGCTTTGACCGCGAAGGGAGATTTCGCGCCCGGCCAGACCATCGGCGCTTGGGCCGGAGAGATTGGCATGGTCCAGATGCTGCCGAAAGACATCCTGGAACGCGGCGAGGATGGCGACGGCGATGGCAAGATCACCCTCAAAACCTCCGCCGCTGACAGCATCCTGTCTGCCGCCCATATGCTGCAATTCTACGGCTGGCAGGCGGGGCAACCGTGGTTGGCGGAGGTGACGGTGCCGGCCAACCTCGATTGGTCGCAATCCGGCCTCGACACCACCCTGTCCACCGCTGAATGGGCCAAGATCGGCGTCAAATCCAAAGCCGGCCCGCTCGCCAATCTGCCCGCCTCGCTCCTATTGC
>JAYTQA010000025.1:0-2052 GCA_043746955.1 bacterium
TGACCGGATCTTCGGAGGTCGGAAAGTGCCCGCCGGAAAAGATCGTGCATTCCGAACCCTTGACCTTTTCGGCGGTGCGCTGGGTCATCTCCGGGGTGCAGGCAAAGTCATAATCGCCGGTCAGGAAGTAAATCGGCGTCCGGCCAGAGATTTTGGCGACCTGATCGCGGAAGTCGCTGTCGACCGAGTAGAAGTAGAGATCACCCTTGAAGATCCCCGGGCCACCCTGGGCGTAATACCACCAGGTTTCCCAACGAAACTCCAACGGGCTTTCCGGCGACATCAGGCCGAAGGTCGCGGTCGCCACCGCCTCACCGCCATGGATATGCGGGTGATGCAGCGGGTAAATCCACCAGCCCGGCGAATAATCGCAGGCCTCAAGCGCGATGAACGCCGAAAACTCGGTCTCGTATTTCAGCGCCAGATGCAGGCAGATGTTGCCGCCCATCGACTGGCCCATGATCACCGGTTTTTTCAGATCCAGCGCGCGGCAGAACGCCACGATGAACTCGCCGTAGAATTTGGTGGTCAGCTTGTATTCATCCTCC
This sequence comes from bacterium, assembly GCA_043746955.1. GTDB lineage: Bacteria > Pseudomonadota > Alphaproteobacteria > Rhodobacterales > Rhodobacteraceae > Stagnihabitans. The sequence continues at coordinate 549 of JAYTQA010000025.1, forward strand.
ATCAGATGAAAATCGGCCGGCGGGATCGACTTGCCATGCCACGGCATGTCAAAGGCGATCATCCGGAAATTGGCGGCCATGTCGGGGTCGCACATCTGGTGGCGATACATCCGCCCGTCGGTGCCTGCGGTGTGCAGGCAGACCATCGGAATGCCCTCGCCATGTTCTTCGTAATAGGTCCGGTAGGTCTTGCCTTCGCAGGTGACATAGACATAGCGGCCGATGATCGGATCGTGCTGGTTCATCGCGGCCTCCTTACACTTCGCGCATCAAGGACAGCATCCGCGTCAGCGCGCGCATGTTCTGCCAGAACGGCAGGGTATTGCCGTCGATCACCAGCTGTTTGTGCAGCGGGTGCGCCATCGCCCAGATGTCGTTGAACATCGGCGGCGGAACCTTCATGCTGAACTTGGCCCAGGCCGAGGACGGCGCGCGCAGGGCAAAGTCAAAGCCCATGTCGTTCGGCGTCAGCCCTTCGGAAATCCGGGCGATCTTGCCGCCGCGCACCTCGACCAGAAACTCGACCTCGTCGACACCCAGAACGAACCGGTTGGTGAAGAACTTGCCGACCACCGGCAGAATCCTGTCTTCATTGACGCAGCGCGCCCAGCGTTCGATCCATTCCAGATCGAAGCTTTTTCTGCTGCCGTATCTACTCATGCGGTCCTCCTCTGGGGTTCGGCAGATGTACCTGATTGTGGCAAAGGCTTGCGCGCCGGGCCGTAAACGGCGGTGAAGGCCGCCTGATCAATCGCAACCGGCAGAACCGCTGCCGCAAAGCTGGCAAGGTCGGCGTCGGGCGGCAGCGACAGTTGCACCACCTTGAGCGCATACAGTGTAAAGACATAGCGGTGCTGGCGGTCCGGCGGCCATGGCCCACCCCAGCCGCGCCCGAAACCGGGGATGCCAAAGGTGACGAAATCCGAATTGAACTCGACAGCGCCGGTGGGCATCGCAAGGCTGGTGCTGGCGCCTTCGGGCAATTCGCGGATGTGGCCGGGGATGTTGCAGACCAGCCAATGGGCGAAACTGCGGGGAAAGTTGAAGGCAGCGGGCAGGTCGGGATCGGTGACCGACAGCGCAAAGCTCAGGGTGCCGTCAGGGACAGCGGACCAGCGCAGATGGGGCGAGATGCGGCTGTCTTCGGTAAAGCGGTCGGGCACTACGGCACCTTGGGCAATGTCGGGCGCGGTCAAAAGGAAGCCGGATTGGTTCATGAGGGCGTCCTTGATCTGGATCGTGGTGACGGGAACCCGGCGCGCCATCGGGCGGCCATCCTCGGTTGTGGACGGAAGGCTGTCGGCGGTCAGCGGGCTGGCGCTGTCGTAAGCCTCGGTATCCTCACCCGGCAGCGGGGCGGTGGCGCGGCGACCGAACATGGCGTTCAGGATGGCATGGCCCTCAAACGGCGGGTCAAAATCCGCCGAAATAGCCCCGTTGCGAAAAACATGAACCCGCGAGCACAGGTTGATGAATTCTTCCAGTTCCGACGACAAGAAGACCA
>JAYTQA010000026.1:0-5485 GCA_043746955.1 bacterium
CGGCCAAACCAATCGATGATTTCAGCCTTGAGGTCGTGCGGCGAAAGCTCGGAAGTATCAATCAGATGGTCGGCCCGCACCCGGATCGGTGCCAGCAGGTCGATCTCGCGGTCGATCCCGTCGGCCGGAGTTGCCACCTCGGTCAGGGGATGGCGGCGGCGGGTCTGGCTGTAGCGGCTGACCAAGACGGCGGGCGCGCAGTCGAGGTACAACACCTCCAGCGTCACGTTGGGGTCGCGGGTCAGGGTGTCGATCAGCTCAATCGCGGTGGTGGCGCTGAAGTCGCGGTTGCGCACGTCAAGGCCGAGGGCGATCGGCCGGTCAAGCGGCGGGCCGTCCAGCAGCCGCGGGATCAGGCTGAGCGGAAGATTGTCGATCACCTCATAGCCCAGATCCTCCAGCGCGTGAAACGCGGTCGAGCGGCCAGCGCCCGAAGGCCCGGTGACCAGAACGAGATGATGGGAGGGTGAACTTTCGGCGGGATTGGTCATGGGGTGCGGGGGGCTGGGTGTGGTTTGGATTTGGTTTGGTTTTGGTTTGGGTCAGGCAGACTGCGGAGCCTTCAGATAGCACAGGATGGCGGCAGGAAAATGGGGATCGTCAGGACGTTGCGCAAGTGGCCCCAACACCAGGCGCAGGCTGTGGCCGAGCAGGCTGACGTAACGTAGCGGCGGCAGCCGGTCGGTTTCGGTCTGGCCAAGATCAACGCAGAGGCAGATTTCGGCTTGCGGCAGGGCGGGCGCGTGCAGAATGCCCACGCCCCGCGCCTCGATCAGGCCATGGATGGCTAAGGGCGATCGGGCGTAAAGCTGGCGCCCGTCGGTCCAAATCTCGGTCTGGTCATCGGCGACCAGGCTGGCGCCAAAGGCCATCAGATGCAGCGCCAGCGCGGATTTTCCGGCGCCCGAGGGTCCGAGGATCAGCAGGCCACGGCCGTTCACCGCGACGCAACTGGCGTGGACCGTCGCATGCGCCGCCGGTGTCACACCGGCAAACCGACGACGAAGCGCGCGCCCGAGGGGTCAGAGGTGATATCGGCCTGGGTCGGACGGATGTTTTCGGCCCAGATGACCCCGCCATGCGCCTCGATGATCTGCTTGGAGATCGCCAGACCAAGGCCCGAGTGGTTGCCAAAGTCGCTGGTGGGCCGTTCGGAGTAAAAGCGTTTGAAGATTTTGGTCAGCGCCTGTTCGGGTATCCCGGGGCCAGTATCCTCGATCACCACCAGAATGCGGTTTTCCCGGCGGCGCGCCCAAACGCGGACGGCGTCGCCGGTGTCACAGAAGGAAATCGCATTGGTGATCAGGTTGACGAAGACTTGCGCCAGCCGCGCTTCCAGCCCGTTGATGCGGATCGGGTCAGCCGGGAAATCGGTGATGAACTCCACGCCTTTTTCCCGCGCCTGCTGACCAAGGTATTCGGTCAGGTTTGACAGCGTTTTCATCAGGTTGAACTCTTCTTCCTCTTCCTTCACCAGTTCGGAATCCAGCCGAGAGGCGTTGGAGATGTCGCTGACCAGGCGGTCCAGACGCCGCACGTCATGTTCGATCACGTCCAGAAGCTTTTCGCGGTGTTCTTCCTTTTTCACCATGCGCAGCGACCCCACAGCAGAGCGCAGGCTCGCGAGCGGGTTCTTGATCTCATGGCTCACATCGGCGGCAAACTGTTCGTTGGCGTCGATCCGGTCGTAAAGTGCCGTCACCATGCCGCGCATGGCGATCGACAGACGACCGATTTCGTCAGGCCTAGCAGACAGGTCGGGGATCCGCACCCGGCCTGGTGCCATCGCGCGGCTGTCGCGGTCGCGGCCAATTTCCGCAGCGGCGGCAAGGTCGGACAGCGGGTTTGCGATGGTCGAGGCCAACACCAGAGACAGGCCGATCGAGACCAGCAGGGCAATCACGAACATCTGCAGGATCTGCTCGCGTTCATAGCGCACCAGCCGGTCAATTTCCCCCTCCGCCGAGGTGACGCCGACGACGCCCAGCACCAGGCCATTGCGCACGACCGGCGTTGCGACCGAGAATTGCGCGCCGCCTTCCGGACCTTGGCCGGTGTTGACCGTGGTGCCGCCAGACTTCGCCTGCGGGAACAGTTTGCGGGCCATTTCTTCGCCCGACACCTTGACCTTGTTGGCCGGGTTGCCGCTGAGGATGCCGGAAATTCCGTCCCAGATCACGTTCAGGAAATCGGTGATGATGGTGGAGCGGCCGCTGCTGGGTGGTTCGGTTCGGGGCGCACCAACCGACCGCGCCAGAAGATTGCCTGTCGGATCAAAAAGATAAACCTCGACCCCCGGCCCAATGGTGGCATCTTGCAGCCGCTGCGAAAGCGTACCGCTGGCCGATTCCTGTACGGTTCCGTCGGCGGGCAGGCCAGCCTCGATCACATTGGCGATCAGGCGGGCTTCATTGATCAGGCCCGCCTCGCGCTGCTGGACCAGGCTGTCGCGAAACGGGTTCATGAACAGCACGCCCGCGACCAGAATCACCAGCGCCATCAAGTTGAACACGATGATCTTGCGGGCCAGCGGCGAGTGGTTCAACGACACCAAGCCCCGCCGCCTGCGACCATCGCGCAAGGAAGGTTCCAGCATCGTCTCAGGGGAAACCCAGTCTTCCCCCAACAAAAGCTCACCCGGCCGCTCAACCGGCTTGGGGTCGCGCTTCTGCGCCAAGCTGACCTGGGGCAGCACGGTCATTCTTCGTTGTAACGATAACCAATGCCGTACAGCGTTTCGATCGCCGAGAAACTATCGTCTACCGCCCGCAGTTTCTTGCGCAAGCGCTTGATATGACTGTCAATCGTGCGGTCATCGACATAAACCTGATCGTCATAGGCCACGTCCATCAACTGGTCCCGGCTTTTCACGAAGCCGGGCCGCTGCGCCAAAGCCTGCAACAGCATGAATTCGGTGACCGTCAGCGAGACATCGAGGCCTTTCCACGACACCGAATGGCGCAAAGGATCCATCCGCAGGTGACCGCGGTCCATGATCTTGGTTTCTTCGGTAACCGCCACTTCGCCGGTTGAAATCGCTTCCTGACGGCGCAGCAACGCCCGGATCCGTTCGACCAGTAGCCGCTGGCTGAACGGCTTTTTCACATAGTCATCGGCGCCCATCCGCAGGCCCAGAACCTCGTCAATCTCATCATCTTTCGAGGTGAGAAAGATCACCGGCATCGAAGATTTCAGCCGCAGCCGCTGCAGCAGATCCATGCCATCCATCCGCGGCATCTTGATGTCCAGTACGGCCATGTCGGGCATGCGGCGGTTGAATGCATCCAACGCGGATTGCCCGTCGTTGAACGTCTCAACCTCAAACCCCTCAGCTTCCAAAGTCATCGACACCGACGTCAGAATGTTCCTGTCGTCGTCCACAAGGGCGATCCTTGCCATGTTGGGCTTTCCTATTCTGCTCGATTTGCCTTATTTTTCCGGATGATCGGTTTTCCGCCCCGAGGAATCAACTGTTAAGTGCGAATCACCGGGGTTCACCGAGTCCATCAGCCCCCAAATTCCCAAACAAATGACTAATATGTCGCAGAGCCGCCCGGTGGGTGCATTTGGTTGCGCTAACCTGGGGGTGGTTGCGCTAACGCAGAAAAACAGCGCTTTTCCCGTTTGAAATCTGTATGTTATAAAATATCTGTCGCGGGTGTTTTGGTTTGGGTTCAGTGCGGCAATCTGCGGCCCGGCTGGTTTGGTGGAAATTTTGAAAACCCGCGTTTTTGCGGCGAAAGGAGCTTGCAGAATGACACTAGGGCGCGTGAACCCGGCGATGCGGCTGGAAGATCAGGGCTTTTCGGGGCTTGGGCAAGTCTATTACAACCTGACCGAACCGGCTTTGGTCACCGCAGCCGTTCAGCGGGGCGAGGGCAAGCTGGGTCTGGGCGGCGCGTTTTTGTGTGAAACCGGGCAGTTCACCGGGCGGTCGCCGAAGGACAAGTTTGTGGTCCGCACAGCTTCGGTCGAGGACACAATCTGGTGGGAGAACAATGCGCCGATGGCGGCGGGTGCGTTTGATCGGCTGCAGGAAGATATGCTTTGCCACATGCAGGGCCGGGATTATTTTGTCCAGGATTTGTTCGCCGGGGCCGATCCGATCCACCGGGTTGACGTGCGGATGGTGACGGAAATGGCTTGGCATGGCCTGTTCATCCGGCATCTTTTGCGCCGGCCCAATCCCGCCGAACTGGCCAGTTTCAGCCCGGACTGGACGGTGATCAACTGCCCGTCGTTCAAGGCCGACCCGGCGCGGCACGGCACGCGCAGTGAAACGGTGATCGCGCTCAACTTCGACAGACGCCTGATTTTGATCGGTAATACGGCTTACGCCGGCGAGAACAAGAAGGCGGTTTTCACCTTGCTGAACTATCTGCTGCCGGAAAAGGGCGTGATGGCGATGCATTGTTCGGCCAACCATGCGATCGGCAATCCGGTCGATACGGCCGTGTTCTTCGGGCTTTCGGGCACCGGCAAGACCACGCTTTCGGCGGACCCGTCGCGGATTCTGATCGGCGATGACGAACATGGCTGGAGTGAGCGTGGCACCTTCAACTTTGAGGGCGGCTGCTATGCCAAGACGATCAACCTCTGCCCCGAGGCCGAGCCGGCGATCTATGCCACCACCCACCGTTTTGCGACGATTGTGGAGAATATGGTCCACGACCCGGAGACGCTGGAGCTGGATTTCACGGATGACAGCAAGACTGCCAACACCCGCTGCGCCTATCCTTTGGACTATATCTCCAACGCTTCGGCGACCGGGTTGGGCGGGCATCCGAAACATGTGGTGATGCTAACCTGCGATGCGTTTGGCGTGCTGCCACCGATTGCGCGGCTGACGCCCGCACAGGCGATGTACCACTTTCTGTCGGGCTTTACCTCGAAAGTGGCGGGGACCGAGCGGGGGGTGACCGAACCGCAACCGACGTTTTCGACCTGTTTTGGCGCGCCCTTCATGCCGCGGCGACCCGAGGTCTATGGCAAGCTTTTGGCCGCCAAGATCGCCAAACAGGGGGCTACCTGCTGGCTGGTCAACACCGGCTGGACCGGCGGCGCATATGGCACCGGCAAGCGGATGCCGATCAAAGCCACGCGGGCGCTGCTGGCTGCGGCTTTGGATGGGTCGCTGGCGGGGGCCAAGTTCCGCCGTGACCCGAACTTTGGCTTCGAGGTGCCGGTGGCGGTCGCAGGCGTGGACCCGACGTTGCTGGACCCGCGCCGCACTTGGGGCTGTGGTGCCGAGTATGACGCGCAGGCCAGAAAGCTGGTGGGCATGTTCGCCGCCAACTTTGCTCAGTACCTGCCATTTATTGACGAGGCGGTGCGGGCAGCGGCAATCTGACCGGTGACTTTCGGGCGCAGCGCCCGTCTGGGGCGACATGCTATTGCGCAGCGGGTGCGAAAGACCGGTCCGATATGCGAGTGTTCTGCGGCGAAGATGCCATCGCCTGACGGCAAAGACTTGGAGGGCGGGGTT
>JAYTQA010000027.1:0-5478 GCA_043746955.1 bacterium
TGAGATCAAAATAGGGCCTCCGGATTGCTCCGAAGGCCCAAGCTCTGGCGTCACTGACACGGGGACACGGGTACATAACGTGCCAGAGCTTTTCTGCGCTCAAGGGTGCCTGCGAAGATCACATCTTGGGCAGCAGGACGGCGTCGATGACGTGGATCACGCCATTGGACTGTTTGACGTCGGCGATGGTCACCGTGGCTACGCCGCCTTGCTCGTCGGTCAGCATGATCTTGCCGCCTTTGGTGGTGGCGGTCAGCATGCAGCCGCCGACGGTTTGGATCATGTGCTTGCCGCCGTCCGCCTTGATCATGCCTTTGACGGTCTTGGCCAGAGCGTCAGCCGCCACCACGTGGCAGGTCAGGATCTTGACCAGCATCGCCTTGTTTTCCGGCTTCAGCAGGTTTTCCACGGTGCCGGCCGGCAGTTTGGCAAACGCTTCGTTGGTCGGCGCGAACACGGTGAACGGGCCTTTGCCCGACAGGGTGTCCACCAGACCGGCGGCTTTCACGGCGGCGACCAGCGTGGTGTGGTCTTTGGAGTTCACCGCGTTTTCGATGATGTTCTTGGTGGCGTACATCGCAGCACCGCCGACCATCGGATCGGCGGCATAGGCTGCACCAGCCGACAGGGCTGCCATCGACACGGCGAGCGTCAGGGACAAGGTCTGTGCAAACTTTTTCAAGCGGGTCTCCCTCAGGATCTTGGATGCAGGTCTATTCCCGCGTCTCGTAGGGAAGAACGGTCGGAGCCGCAGTTTAGTTTCGCCCGGTTCGTGCAATCACGCGTTCGTGATGGCTCGGGTTCCGAGGCTGCGATGCGCGACCAAAAAAAAGCCCCGGAACCAAAGTTGGGTTCGGGGCTTTATCGTTTCAGGCAAGTCTGATTCAGGCTTTGACCAACGCGCCTTTAGCCACGATCGGCCCCGTGGGTTGGCCGGTGGGCGAGCCGCCCGGCTGTTCCAGCGACACGGCGAGGATCGCACCCGCCACCGCACCGGGCAGTGAAATCGTCTCACCCTCAGCCGGGATCACCCCCAGCGACACCGGCGGATTGGCCCCGACGATGATCCAAAGCTGGTGGCTGTGCGCGGCGTCCGCCACGTCCCCCGCGATCCGCGTGATGGTCAGATGGTTTTGAGTGATGACGGCGGCAAATTGCAGCGCGCCCTGATCGGCGGACAGGGTGGCGGTCAATTCCGGTTTTGGCGGCGTGACCGCCAGATATACAACGACAGCCACTGCGGCGGCAGCCACCCCGCCCCACAGCCGCAGATCGGCAAACCAGCGGCGCTTGGGCGCTTGGGCGAACAGCCGTGCTTCGATCTTGGCCATCAGGTCGGGCAGGGCAGCGGCGGCAAAGCCGTCGTTCAGCCCCGCCAAGCGGCCTTCCCAATCGGCGACCCGGGCGGCAAACTGGCTGTCATTCTTCAGCAGCACCTCGGCCCCGGCGCGCTCGGCGAGGTCAAGGACACCCAGCACATATTCGGCGGCGAGCAGATCGGCGTCTTCATCTTTGGGGGCCAGGGGGCTCATGCGTCCATGCACTCCCGCAGCTTCAGCAAACTGCGCCGAAGCCAGGTTCGCATGGTGTTCAAGGGCACGTCATGGCGGGCGGCAAGATCGACGTAAGAGTGCCCCTCCAGATAAGCCCCGCGCAAGGCTGCGGCGCGGTCGGGTTCAAGCGTATCAAAACACTCGCCAATCCGGCGCGCCTCGCCCATCGCCACCAGCCGGGTTTCAGCACGCGGCGCGGTATCGGCCGCAGCCTCGATTGCCAGATCGTCGGACACATGGTCGGGACGGGCGCGGATTTTGTCGATCGCATGGTAGCGTGACAAGGCGATCAGCCAGGTCATGCCACGGCCTTTGGTCGCATCATAGCGCCCGGCCCGCAGCCATACTCTGGTGAACACTTCCTGCAACGCATCCTCCGCCTCGGCCCGACTGCCAAGCATACGGATCAGCACGCCCATAAGTTTCGAGCCGGCATCAGTGTAAAGCTTGCGAAACGCCACACGATCTTGTGCGGCCACGGCCAGAAGCAGGTCTGCAATCGGATCGTCGGTCATGGCACCCACTTCGGGGAATAATCCAGCATATGAAAGCCACTATCCGCAATTTGGCAACTGCCTGATGACGGAAACTTTGCAATTTGGCACAAATTTGCAGCTTATCTTGGCTGAAATTACCCGCGCCTGCGCCTGCGCCCGCCGTCACCGCCCGAGGTATTGAAGCTGACGTCGGGCAAAGGGTCCAGATGCGGGAAGCTATCGACCGCGTTCGGGATCGCCGAGGCGTTGACGAAATGCTCCTGAAACTTGGGGGCCAGGGCGGTTTCGACCTTGTGAATTTCCTGCACCAAAGCTTCCACCGTATCGCGCGCCGCGCGGTTGCAAAGGGCTATCCGCGCGCCGGTGCCAGCTGCGTTGCCCGCAGACTGCACCTTGTCAAGCGGCGCATCCGGGATCATCCCCAAAGTCATCGCGTGTTTGGGCGAGATATGCGCGCCGAACGCGCCGGCCAGCACCACGCGGTCGACCTTCGCAACCCCCATTTCGTCCATCAGCAGTTTGGCCCCGGCATAAAGTGCGGCCTTGGCCAGTTGAATAGCCCGGATGTCGCCTTGGGTGACCAAAATCCGCGGCCCACCCTCAGCCCTGCTGTCGCAGAGCAGATAGGAATGGGTCCGCCCCTCCGGAATGCTGCGCAGCGTGCCGGTTTGCGCCGCACTGCCAATCAGGCCGCCCTGATCGACCAGCCCGGCCATCCGCATTTCCGCCACCGCCTCGATGATGCCCGACCCGCAGATGCCGGTCACCCCAGACCCGGCAATTGCTGCCTGAAAGCCCGGATCGGTCGACCACAAATCCGATCCGATCACCTTGAAGCGCGGCTCCTTGCTGACCGCATCAATCTCGACCCGCTCAATCGCCCCCGGAGCGGCCCTTTGCCCACTGGAGATCTGCGCGCCCTCGAACGCCGGCCCGGTCGGCGAGGAGCAGGCCAAAACCTTCGTGGTGTTGCCCAACAGAAGTTCCGCATTGGTGCCGACATCGACGATCAGCACCATGTCTTGGGAGGTGTTCGGCGCCTCGGCCAGCGCCACCGCCGCACAATCGGCCCCGACATGGCCCGCGATACACGGCAGCACATAGACCCGTGCGGCAGAGTTGACAGCTGTCAACTCTAGCTCCCTTGCATCGAACGACAACGAGCCAGAGGTGGCCAACGCAAAGGGTGCCTGTCCAAGCTCCACCGGGTCTATCCCTAGGAGCAGATGGTGCATCACCGGGTTGCAGACGAACACCAGTTCGTAAATTGCGGCGCCATCAACCTTGGCCTCCGCCGCAATTTCCAAAATCAAGGTGTTGATCGCCGCACGCACCGCCGTCGTCATCTCGACATCGCCGCCGGGGTTCATCATGGAATAGGACACCCGGCTCATCAGATCTTCGCCAAAGCGGATCTGCGGGTTCATCACACCCGCCGAGGCCAGAACCTTGCCATCCGCCAGATCGCACAGATGCGCCGCGATGGTGGTGGAGCCGAGATCAATCGCCAGCCCCAACACCGGGCCTTCGTAAAACCCCGGCCAGATGTCCAACAGCCGGTGCGTAAGGTCATGGTTGCCCTGTTGCAACGCCACCGTGATCTGCCATTGCCCCTTGCGCAGGGCCGGCTGCAAACGGCGCAGCAGCGGCAGTTCAGCGGAGACCGCGCCGATCTGCCATTGCTGCTTCAGCGCGCGCTGGACCCGCTCGAAATCGCCGGTCGGTTCGTGCATGTCGGGCTCATCGACTTCGAGGTAGTAAAGCCGGGTCGCCGGGTCCATCTCGATGACGCGATCCGAGGCCGACTTGCGGATCACCTGCTTGTGAACCTGGCTTTCCGGCGGCACATCGACAATCACATCGCCCATCACCCGGGCCTGACAGCCTAAGCGCCGACCATCCGCCATGCCGCGAATCCGTTTGTAGCGCGCCTCAACCTCGTTCCATTCCGACAAAGCGTCGGCCTCGACGGTGACACCGTGCTTGGGGAAAGCACCATAGCCGGGCTGTATCTGGCATTTGGAACAAATCCCGCGCCCGCCGCAGACCGAGTCCAGATCAACCCCCAACTGGCGCGCCGCTGTCAGCACCGGCGTGCCAGGCGCAAAGCGCCCGCGCTTGCCCGATGGGGTGAAAACCACCAAAGCGTCCTGAGCAATGTTGGCGGCTGGCTCGGCGACAGTTTTGGCGGCGGTTTCTGAGACAGTTTCGGCGGCTGGTTCGGCAGCGGTCACGGCGTTCATCGGCGTCTCCTGCAACTCATAGGCTGTTTAGGCCCGAAGCAGGCCGGGGCAAGGGCTGAATGCGTCAGACAAGCGCCCGGTTGCGGCATTTGGGCTTTTGGCCCCCAAGGTTGGGCCAGGTGGATAGCGCCGGGGGGGCTGCCTGGCCTCCCCCAGCCGCGCAGGGTTGCGCGGCGCTCTTGCCGGAAAACCTTCCGCCGGAAGGTTTTCCGGGCGCTCATCGTCCCGGGGATATTTGTGCCAGAATGACAGGGTCACCCGGCTGTGGGGTGCAGGATCGGCCGGTATCCCGCACGCAGGCAGGCGACGAGCGGGGCCGGGGTCATCACCAGCACCGGGCCGGTCGGGCGGGGCAGGGCGGCCAAGTAGCCTGCGGGCGTATAGGGCCAGGCGTCGGGGCCGAGGATCAAGTGCGGGGTTGGCGGCAAGTTGATCGTGCCATCGGGCGGGGATACTGGCTGTGGAGGGTGTGGTGGTGCGAGGTGTTGAAAGAACGTGCCATCGGACAGAGGCACCGGCGGGGCAGGGTGCGGCGGTGCGAGGTGCAGGATGATCGTGCCATCGGGTCGGGGCGCAGGCGGCTCAGGGTGCGACGGTGCGAGGTGCAGAATGAAGCTGCCGTCCGGCAGGCTGGCGCCGTCCGCGGCATGCAGGCGCTGGTGCCGGGTGGCGGTGAGGCGGGCGGCGTGCAGGTGGGCGTCGATCTCGGGCGCTTGGTGGCCGGGCAGGGCGGCACGGCTCCACGCATCCCGAAAGGCGTTGTAGGCGGCACGGCGGCAGGTGGCGCAGGGGCGGTGGCCGGAGGCTAAGGCCACCGCCTCGTCCAGAAAGAACAGTTCGGTCCAGCTACGGCCGGTCATCGGGGTGCGGCGGGTGGCTTTCCAGTCAAGCGCGCAGCATATCCACGCCTTGGCGGTCCAGCGGCGGCGCAGGGTTTGGCTGTCATCGTGCAAAATGCCGCGATTGCCGGTCAGCAACCCGCGCGCCGGGTCCGCGACGATCGTTTGATCCGGCAGGACGCGGTTTTGCAGGGGCATGGTGGGGGCCTTTCCGGGAGTTAGCTTCGGGGTGCGCCGAAATAGGTCGGGCAGGGGGTGGTTGGCCCGGCTGACGGGGCATCAGCGAAGACCTTGCAACCGGACCAAGATCACGCTGCGCTGGAATTGGCGGCGTGGAGCAGCGCGG
>JAYTQA010000028.1:0-2034 GCA_043746955.1 bacterium
GGTTGCGCAACGCACGGTTCAGCGCATGGGGGCGGACTGTGGCGGTCACGGGCGATGAAGGGGCAAGGGCCGCGCGGTCGCCGCCCACGTCGGCCACAAGATCACCCAGCATGGCGGCAAGATCAACGGTGGCTGCGGGTTCCGTCTTGGCAACGCCCCTCGCAAACTCCAGCGTGGCTTCGACCATGACCTGCATTTCCTCAACCAATGCTTTCAGGCGGACACTGTCCTCGGTTTCGTCCAGCATCTCGATCCGAAGCCGCATGGCGGTCAGTGGCGAGCGCAAATCATGGCTGAGCGCTGCCAGCATATGGGTGCGCTCGGACACAAAGCGGGTCAGGCGGTCTTGCATGCGGTTGAAGGATTGTGTCGTATCGCGCACCTCTGACGGCCCGGTCAAAGGCAGCGGGTTTGCATCCAGCCCGCGCCCGAGCCGGTCGGCACCTACCGCCAAGGCGCGCATCGGGCCTACGACGCGGCGGGCTGTTCCCCATGCCACCAAAGCCACGGCCACAACCATCAAGAGCAGTGGCAGCATTGCTTGCGGCGACAGTTGCAGACCGGGCCGGATGAACATCGTGCGCACATTCAGCCAATCCCCTGCCGCCAGCCGGATCGAAAGCGTCATCTCGATAGGCTCGGTGTGGGCCGCCAACATCGCTTGGTGCATGGGCCGCATGGCTGTCGGCACACCGTCGGGCAGGGCGAGCGGGGTCACGGCAAGAGCATGAATATCCGCCAGAACTTCGCGCTGAGGCTGGCCGAGGATCTGCCGGATCTGGTTCAGGAATGGGGCCGCGTCCGCGCTGCTGTGCGGCGCTTTTGGGTCTGGCCCCACTTCAAACCGCACCAGCGGCGAGTCCGCCGACCGAAGGATCTGTGCGCGCAGACCAGCCGGGGCATCGTCAAGCAGCAAAACCACGTTCGCCGCCCGACCTGCCGCCTCCAACCCAAGGGCAGCGCGCACCGCGCGGTTGCGCTCGTCGGTCAACAGGATCAAGCCAAGGCCCTGTGTGATGGCAAGTGCCAAGAGCAGCATGGCCAGCAACTGGCCGCCCACTGACTGCGGAAAAACCCGGTTCAGAAAGCGGCGCGGCGGGTTCACGGCAACTCCCTCACATCGGCGGCCAGGCTGTAGCCGCCGCCCCAGACCGTGGCGATCAGCGTGGGTTTCGCCGGATCGGCCTCGACCTTGCGGCGCAACCGGCTGATCTGGTTGTCGATGGTGCGGTCGAACACCTGTGCCGCGCGCCCCGAGGTCAGGTCGAGCAACTGATCGCGGCTGAGCACAAAACGAGGCCGTTCCAGAAACACTGTCAACAGGCGGAATTCGGCGGTGGTCAGGGCCACCACTGCGCCATCCGGATCAATCAGGGTCCGGCGATCCGGGTCCAGCACCCAACGGTCGAACGCCAGCCTGCGCCCGGCAAGGCTGCCGCCGGTCACCTCGGCCCGATCAGACCGGCGCAGGATCGCCTTGATCCGGGCCAGCAGTTCGCGCGGGTTGAACGGCTTCGGCAGATAGTCATCGGCCCCGACCTCAAGACCTACGATGCGGTCGGTCTCATCGCCAAGGGCTGTCAACATCAGGATCGGCATGGCGCCAGCCGCGCGCAAGCGGCGACAGACGGAAAGCCCGTCTTCGCCCGGCATCATCACATCCAGCACGATCAGATCGAACTGGCCGACCTTCAAAGCGGCATCCATTGCGATGGCATTCGCGGCCGAGGTCGCGCGCATGCCGTTCTTCTCCAGATACCTGGCCAGTGCATCGCGGATGTCGCGGTGGTCGTCGACGATCAGGATATGGGGTGGATTGGTTGTCATCATCTCTCCTGACCTGGACCCTAACTGATCACGCTGCGCAGGCGTCCAGCAGATTGTCGCAAACCGTCGCAGATGCCGCCCTTGCGACAGATTGATACAAAAGACCGCTGCGGCTGACAAACCTGTGGGACATCTGCCCCCCAGATTGGCCTCATCGCAATTCCGATCAGGAGAGACAAAATGAAACGTTCAACCAAATTTGTCCTT
>JAYTQA010000029.1:0-14161 GCA_043746955.1 bacterium
ACAGAAAATGACCGAAAAATCTCAACCCATTGATTATAAACAATTTCGAAAAGTGTCCACATGTGGACAGCCTGCTTTTCCGGGCCAAAACGGCTTTCCCAGGGGCAGACCACGCCTTCCGCTCCCCCCTGATTTACCGATGCCGCCGGAAGAACCGCGTCCGCGCGTACAATTCCTCCAGCCGCCGCAACCTCGGCTCCGTCACCGCCCAGGTCGCGTCCTGCACCGAGGCCAGCAACGTTTCCACCAGCACCATCAGCACCGCGTTGCTGTCCCAGGCCGAGGGCGCCTCGACATGGGCGCAGAACGTATAGCGGGCGTGCGAGGCGGCAGGTGAGACCCAGCGGTCGGTCACCAGAAGGATCTCCGCGCCCTGTTCCTTGGCCATTTCCGCCACCTGCAACACTGCGTTTTCATAGCGGCGGATGTCGAACACCACCAGCACATCGCCCGGCCCCATCTCCAGCAGCGCGGGTGGCCAGGTCGCGGAATTGTCCGACAACAGCGTGACCTCGGGCCGGATCACCCGCATCAACGAGGCGAAATAATCGGCAATCGCATGGGTGATCCGCCCGCCCAAGGCAAAGACCCGGCGGTTCGGATCGGCCAAAAGCCCCGCCGCCGCATCAAACTCGGCATGGTCGATCTGGTTCAGCGTGGCTTGCAGGTTGGCTACCACCGCCTCGGCAAACCGCGTCAGAATATGCCCATCCGGCACCGAACCCGCCCGGGTCGCGTGTTTGGTCAAGGGTGTCGCCAACATCGCCTCGACCTCGCCCCGGAGTGCCCCTTGAAAGTCAGGATAGCCCTTGTAGCCCAGCTTTTGGGCCAGCCTGACCACCGTCGGGGTCGACACCAAAGCCGCCTTGGCCAGCACTGTGATCGAGCCCAGTGCCGCCACCGGGTAATGCGCCAGCACATGGGTCGCCAATTGCCGCTCCGCCCGGGTCAGATTGGGCAAAGCCGTGCGCAACTGATCGTCCAGCGTCATCCGCGCCCCCCGCCGTTTCAGACTTTGCCAAAACAGAAAACATCGTAACAGGAAATTGCGACCGGAAACAATCTTGACAGTTTTTCGCCAAAGCGCCAGCCTGATTGCAACACGATTGCAACCGGGGGAGACGACTCGCATATGCGGTCCAGCGCGCCAGAGGCCCAGTTTCCGCCGATCATTGAGAATGCCGCCGCCACCGGCCGGCTGATCTTGGTGTGCGAACATGCCGCCAACGCGTTGCCGGCCCGGTGGGGCGATCTTGGCCTGACCGACGACCAGCGCCGCGCCCATATTGCCTGGGATCCCGGGGCGCTGGCGCTCGCCCGGGGCCTGATGAAGCGCCTTGATGCCGCCCTGATCCATGCCCCGGTCAGCCGCCTGATCTATGACTGCAACCGCGCGCCCGATATGCCGGGTGCCATGCCCGCCCGGTCGGAAGTCCACGACATCCCCGGCAATGCCGATATTTCCGCTGCGGAACGCCTGGCCCGAACCGAGGCCGTCTACCTGCCATGGACCAACGGGCTGCACAATCTGATCGCCGGTCGGATTGCGCTTGGCTTGGCACCGGTGATCGTCACCATCCACTCGTTCAGCCCCGGCTACTTCGGCAAACTCCGCGCCGTCGAGTTTGGCATCATCCATGACGCTGACCCCAGCCTTGCCGTGGCGATCCATGGCGCCGCCCGCAGGATCAAACTGCGCGCCGAACTCAACGCCCCCTATTCCGCTGCCGACGATGTGACCCACACCCTGCGGCTGCACGCAACTCCCTACGGCCTGCCCAACGCCATGCTCGAGGTCCGCAACGACCTGATAGCCACCGACGCCGCCTGCGACGCGATGGCCGAAACCTTGGCCCCGGTGATCAACATGGGTCTGGTGGAAATTCAAAAGCAGGCCAAAGCCAGCTAGCTCCCAAACGCTCACCGGGAACCAGCCCCGGATGCCAAGTCCCAACCGGCGTCATCATACAGGGAGACCGGCCATGCCCGGCAATATGACCTTCGACCAACTGAAAGAAGTCGTCGATGCAGGCGCGATCGACACCGTTCTGGTGGCAGGCGTCGATATGTGGGGCCGGCTGATGGGCAAGCGCTTCCACGCGGCTTTCTTCGTGAAAAGCGGCTGGCAGGAAACCCATTGCTGCGACTACCTGCTGACCGTGGATCAAGAGATGAACACCGTGCAGGGCTATAAAAGCTCGTCATGGCAGACCGGCTACGGCGATTATGTGCTTAAGCCCGACATGACCAGCCTGCGCCTGATCCCGTGGCTGCCCGGCACCGCACTGGTGCTGGCCGATCTGCTGGACCACCACACCCAGCAAGCGGTTGCCATCTCGCCCCGCGCGATCCTGAAAAAACAGGTCGCGCGCGCCCGCGCCATGGGGTTCGAGGCGATGATGGCCACCGAACTGGAATTCTACCTGTTCGAGAACTCCTACGAAAACCTGCGCGATGGCGGGCTGAAAGCGCTCCAGCCGGTCAGCGCCTATAACGAAGACTACCACATCTTCCAGACCACCAAGGAAGAAGACGTGATGCGCGCGGTCCGCAATGGGCTTTATGGTGCTGGCATTCCGGTCGAAAACTCCAAGGGCGAGGCGGACGCGGGGCAAGAGGAGTTGAACTACAAATATTCCGACGCGCTCGATACCGCCGACAACCACACGATCATCAAGAACGGCATCAAGGAAATCGCCTGGACCAAGGGCCGCTCGGTCACCTTCATGGCCAAGTACGACCACCGCAAGGCCGGCTCGTCCGCCCATATCCACCAAAGCCTGTGGAGCCTTGACGGCAAGCCCAGCTTTGAGGACCACGCCGACACCCACGGCATGTCTGCCCTGATGAAGCATTATATCGCAGGCCAGTTGACCCACGCCCGCGACCTGACCGCTTTCCTTGCGCCCTATGTCAACAGCTACAAACGCTTCACCATCGGCATGTTCGCGCCCACCAAAGCGGTCTGGAGTGCTGACAACCGCACCGCAGGTTTCCGCGTCTGTGGCGAGCATACCAAGGCCGTCCGCGTTGAATGCCGCATCCCCGGCAGCGATGTGAACCCCTATCTGGCCTGCGCGGCGCTGCTGGCCGCTGGTCTGGACGGGATCGAGAAAAAGCTGGTCCTCGAACCCGAAATGAAGGGCGACATGTACCGGGCGCCCGGTATCCGCGAGATTCCCAAGAACCTGCGCGACGCCGCCGCCCTGATGCATGGCTCCAAAATGCTCCGCGCCGCGCTTGGCGATGACGTGGTGGACCACTACCATCACGCCTGCCAGTGGGAAATTGCCGAGACCGACCGCGTGGTCACCGATTTCGAACTGCAACGGCTGCTGGAGCGGGCATAGAATAAAACACACACTAACACACCTTGACAAATCGCGCCTTAGTGTTCATTTTGGCTGAACACCGAGGCAGGAGCCTGTGATGAGCAAATATTCCCCGCTTACCTACCACCTTCAAACCCGTCGTCAGGCGGAAGTTCCGATGCACTTTTCGGATATTGAGGCCATTTTAGGCTTTGATTTGCCACCGTCTTCGCGTCAGCACCGCGCGTGGTGGAGCAACAACCCCTCCAACAATGTGATGACAAAAGCGTGGCTCGCTGCCGGTTATCATACGCGCAGCGTCGACATCGCAGCAGAGCGGCTGGTTTTTGAAAAATTGAACACTATTGAAAGTGTTTCAAGTGTGGGTGTGTTCTCTGAGGCAAAAGCCAAATCTGAAAATGCCGCAGCCTCTGGACCTCAACCGCGATCAGGCGATCATCCGCTTTGGGGCGCCTTGGCCGGGATGATTACGCTGTCATCGGACCTGGACCTTACTGCCCCGATGTTCAGCGACGCGGAGCTTGACGGCTGGATGGATCACAAATCGGCCTTGATCCGAGGCGGTAAATCATGAACGCCGCACCTTTGCTGCTGGATACTTGCGCCGTACTCTGGTCTGCCATGGGAGCCGATCACCCGAAGTTGCGCCAACTTCTGCAGGAGGCTTATGAGGCTTCATCCGCCCTGTGGATTTCGCCAATCACGGCGTGGGAAATCGGAAATCTATCGGCGGCGCGGCGGATTGGCCTCGCGCGACCCGCCCTGTCGTGGTTCGAGCAAGTAGTTACCCAATCCGGCGCAAAGCTGGCCGACCTTGGGCCCAAGGTGCTGGTGGCCTCGACTGAACTGCCCGACGACTTACACCGTGACCCTGCCGACCGGATCATCATCGCCACCGCGCGGGAGTACGGCCTGCGGGTGGTCACCCGGGACCGCAAGATACTGGACTATGCCGAAAAGGGCCATGTGATGGCCGTGGAATGCTGAACGAACCGTAGGTCGGGCTGGCCCCGACACGAAAAACCAAACTTAGGTCCGGGCTCGCCCCAACTCTTTTTTGAAACGACAGGGCACATGCCCGACGAGGTAACCCAATGAAACCCATCCAGCTGATCTCTCCGGTCGACGGTTCGGTCTATGCCGAGCGCCTGCCGCTGACGCATGAGGCCGCGAAAGCCATGGCCGCCCGTGCGAAGGCCGCGCAAAAGCCCTGGGCCGCCCGCCCGCTGGCGGACCGCATCGCCTTGGTCAAACAAGGGGTCGCCAACCTCAACGCGATGAAAGACCGCGTGGTCGAGGAACTCGCCTGGCAAATGGGCCGCCCGACCCGTTTCGGCGGTGAATTCGGCGGGGTCAACGCCCGCACCGAATATATGGCTGACATCGCGGCCAAAACCCTTGCCCCGATGATGGTCGAGGACAGCGATAAATTCCGCCGCTACATCGCCCGCGAGGCTTTGGGCGTGGTTTTCATCGTGGCCCCGTGGAATTACCCCTACCTGACCACGATCAACACCCTCGTCCCGGCTTTGATCGCCGGTAACACCGTGGTCCTCAAACACGCGTCCCAAACCATGCTGGTCGGCGAGCGTCTGGCCGAGGCTTTCCACGCCGCTGGCATCCCGGCGGACGTGTTCCAGAACGTCGTGCTCGACCACGCCACCACCGAAAGCCTGATTGCCGCCCGCGCCTTCAACTTCGTCAACTTCACCGGCTCGGTCGGGGGCGGTCAGGCGATGGAGCGGGCGGCGGCTGGCACCTTCACCCCACTTGGCCTTGAACTTGGTGGCAAAGACCCCGGTTACGTCCGCGCCGACGCCAACCTTGATGCGGCGGTGGATACGCTGATGGACGGTGCGATGTACAACGCTGGCCAGTGCTGCTGCGGGATCGAGCGGATCTATGTCCACGAAAGCCTCTACGACGCTTTCGTTGAAAAGTCCGTCGCCTGGGTCAACGCCCTGCACCTCGGCAACCCGTTCGACGCCGCCTCCAGCCTCGGCCCGATGGCCAACAAGCGTTTCGCATCGGTCGTGCGCGACCAGATTGCGCAAGCCGTGGTCCTGGGTGCCAAGCCCCTGATCGACCCTGCAAACTTCCCGGCAGATGACGGTGGCGCCTATCTCGCCCCGCAGATTCTGGTCAACGTCACCCACAAGATGCGGGTGATGATGGAGGAATCGTTCGGCCCGGTGGTCGGCATCATGAAGGTGCGTGACGACGCCGAAGCGCTCAAACTGATGAACGACAGCCCTTACGGCCTGACCGCCTCGGTCTGGACCCAAGACTACGACACCGCAGCCGCCCTTGGAGCCCAAATCGAAACCGGCACCCTGTTCATGAACCGCGCCGATTACCTCGACCCGGCACTGTGCTGGACCGGCTGCAAAGACACCGGCCGGGGCGGCTCATTGTCCTATCTGGGTTTCCATTCGGTGACCCGACCGAAATCCTACCATCTGAAGAAGGTGTGACCCCCCAAATGTCTCAAACCCCTGCCACCCACAACGTCCCCAACCGGAACTGGAACTACCCCACGGCCATCAAATTCGGCGTGGGCCGCATCGCGGAACTGGCCGACCATTGCAAAGCGGCCGGGTTGAAAAAGCCCCTTCTGGTCACCGACAAGGCCTTAGCCTCCCTGCCGATTACCGCCCAGGCCCTTGATGTGCTGGCAGCGGCTGGCCTTGGCCGCGCCGTGTTTTCGGAAGTTGACCCCAACCCGAACGAGGCGAACCTGACCGACGGCATCGCGGTCTATCTGGCTGGAAACCATGACGGCGTGGTGGCCTTCGGTGGCGGCTCCGGCCTCGACCTCGGCAAATTGATCGCCCTGATGGCCCACCAGCGCCGCGACCTCAGCGTCTGGCAGCTTGAGGATGTTGACGACTGGTACACCCGTGCCGACGCCACCAAAATCGCCCCGATCGTCGCGGTGCCGACCACCGCAGGCACCGGGTCGGAAGTTGGGCGCGCCGGGGTTCTGACCAACTCGGCCACCCACAAGAAGAAGATCATCTTCCACCCCAAGCTGATGCCGGTCGTCACCATCTGCGACCCGGCCCTGACCGTGGGCATGCCGCGCTTCATCACCGCAGGCACCGGGATGGACGCTTTGGCGCATTGTCTGGAGGCTTACTCCTCCCCGTTCTACCACCCGATGTCGCAAGGCATCGCCCTTGAAGGCATGCGTCTGGTGTTCGAAAACCTCCCCCTGGTCTACGATGACCCCACCAACCTCGACGCCCGCGCCCATATGATGGCTGCCGCGGCCATGGGGGCCACCGCCTTCCAGAAAGGCTTGGGAGCGATCCACTCGCTTTCCCACCCGATTGGTGCGGTCTACGGCACCCACCACGGCACCACCAACGCTGTCGTCATGCCGATGGTGCTGGAGTTCAACCGCAAACCGATCGAGGACCGCATCAAAGCCGCCGCCGCCTATCTGGGCATCGCAGGCGGCTTTGCGGGCTTTCACGACGCCATCATGGAACTGCGCGCCAAGCTGAACATTCCCGCCAATCTGGAAGCGTTCGGGGTACTGTTCAAAGACCTCGACATGCTGACCGACATGGCGCTGGAGGATCCGTCCTGCGCCGGCAACCCGGTTCCAATGACGCGCGAAAACACCCGTGCGCTGTTTGACGCCTGCATGTAAGCTGATCGCGCACCGCCGTCTTTCGGGCCACCTTCGCAGCCGATAGGACCGCGTGAAAGGCAGGGAAGAGCAGAGGCAAAGGCGCAATGGTCCAGCACATCTCCAGCGAAATCGCCATCATCGGCGCGGGTGTGCTAGGCATCACCAGTGCCGAGCGGTTGGAGGTCATCCTGATCGCCCGCCACCCCCCCGGCTGGCCCGGATAGGCAGAGGCACAATGGTTCAGCACATCTCCAGCGAAATCGCCGTCATCGGCGCGGGTGTCATCGGCCTCGCCATCGCGGAAGCCCTGGTGTCGGAGGGGTTGGAGGTTGTGCTGATCGACCTCAACCCACCCGGTTCCGGTGCCAGCTACGGCAACGCGGGCACCATCGCCGATTATGCGGTGATGCCGGTGGGTACGCCCGATGTGCTGAAAAACCTGGCCTCGCTCCTCTTCAACCGCAACTCGCCGCTTGCGATCCACCCCGGCGCTTGGCTGTCATTGGCCCCGTGGCTCAGCCGTTTCGCCCGCCAAAGCCTGCCTGCCAATGCCGCAAAAAACGCCCGCGCCATAGCGGCCCTTCTGGCCAATGCCAATGCGCTCTGGCACGACCTTGCCACCCGGATCGGCGGCCTTGACCTGGTGGAGCAGAAAGGTTGCCTCTACCTCTATGAGACCGAAAAGGCCTTGCGCGCCGCCAAGGCCGACATGGCCCACCGCCGCAGCTTTGGCGTCGAGGTTGACCTGATCACCACCCGCGACCTCGCCCACTTGGAACCCAACCTGCCCGAACTGCCCGGTGCTGCCTTCTTCCCCCATGCGAGCTTTCTCACCGATCCCGGTGCCATGGTGCAGCGCCTCGCCCAATCCGCCCTGCAATACGCGGGCCTTTTGACCGCAAGGGTTGACAGCCTGACCCGGCAGTTCGACGGCATCATCCTCGACGGCGCGGGCCTCGATGGTGCGGGCTTTCGGATGCACTGCAAAAGGGTGATCATCGCAGCCGGAGCCTTCGCCCGCCCGCTCGCGAAAATGGCCGGGGATGAGGTTCCGCTCGACACCGAACGCGGCTACCACCTTGAATGGGACATGACGACGCCCCGCCTCACCCGCCCCGCCTGCCCAACCTCGCGCGGCTTTTACCTTTGTCCCATGACCGGCCGCCTGCGCGCCGCTGGCACGGTGGAACTGGGTGGCCTCAACGCGCCCCCCTCGCAACACCACCTGAACCGCCTCCTGCACGGCGCGCGGACGATCTTCCCCGACCTGCCCGAGCCCACCGCCAGCTGGATGGGCTGCCGCCCCTCCCTGCCCGACAGCCTGCCGGTTTTGGGCCCCTCCAAGTCCGGCCCCGAGGTGATCCACGCCTTCGGCCACGGCCATATCGGCCTGACTTTGGCGCCGATCACCGCACGGATCGTCACCGATCTGGTGCAGGGCAGGGCGCCGGAACTGGACATCACCCCCTACCTGCCGGGCCGGTTCTAAGGGGATTTCACGCGTGAAATGTTGGTTAGGATGTTGATTTATATCAATATGCCGTGGTGAAATTAACCTTTCACTAACCCCCCTCTTCCTCCCCCTTCATCTGTCCAAAAATATCCCACAGGGGGGTCCGGGGGGACGTGAAGTCCCCCGGCGCTCTATGCCGGACGGGGCGCATCAGGCTCAATCACCGCCTTTGAATTACCCCCCCCGGCCGAACAATCGCCCCAATTTTCCTCCATTGTCTCCAAAAGCAAACCAATTTCAAAGGTTCCCCATGCGCCTGCCTCATCCTATTTTCGCCGCTTTGATCCTACCGCTGGCCTTGCTGGCCTGTGAAGATACGCCCTCCTCGCCCCAAGGCGTAGGCTTTGGGTCATACTCCGCCTACCAACAGCGCCAGCAGGCTCCTGCTCCAACCGTCATGGCGGCGGCTGCCCCGGTGACCCCGGCCACTGGCACCACCCCTACCGGACGTGCGCCTGTTATGGCAGGCACCACCACCCATGTGGAGTTTGGCACCACCGTCACCACCACCAACATCATTCTGCCCGAGGGGCAGCACGCGCAACCCGCAAGCCCCCTGCCCCTGACCCAGCCCGCAGACTCGGGACGCGGTTGGAGCGGCCCAGTCATGGCCAATGGCGTGCCGACCTATCAAGCGAGTCTGGCAATGGCTATGTCCGGAATCGGCAGTCAGGCCACTCAGCTTTCCGTCGGGCTTGACCAGATTGGCAACTATGGCGCGGCGCGTATGATATGTCTCACTACCTGCCGTGCAGATCAAACCGTTCCCTTCGCCGTTTCCGATGTCTCGGGCAAAATCAAACGCGTCGACGTAGAGGGGCAGCCTTACGCCGTCATTGTCGGTGTTCGCTACAAAGGCAGGGGTTGGGTTTCGATTGAACCCTATCTGTTGTCTGTTGCGGCACAGGTCGCCCAGCAAACCGGGTGCATGGCGGCAGGTACAGCGTCCTACAATCAGAACACCGATGTTTTGATCCTGCCTCTGCACTGTTGATCGCAGCGTTATTGCCAGCGAAAACTGCACACCCCAAAACAAAAGGCCCCGCCGTAGCGGAGCCTTTGCCTGCACTGACCGGAGCTTGCTCTCGCCAGTCGGTCAGCGGCCTCGGGTGAGGTCTTAATGGGGATGCTCACGCAGCGCCCCGAACCTTTGTAATATTGCATTTCCTCTTGGGTTTTTCAAGGCCAGAGCCCAAGACCTGCAAGAACCGCGCGCTGCACCTGCGCCAAGGTTTCCTTCGGTAAGCCAGACGTTTGATACACGCGTTTCCCGCGGCGGTCCTTGCCAAGCTGGATGAGGTCGGTGCGGTGAAACCCGACGGTGTTGATCATGTCGCCCTTGACCCAGCACCTCTGGCTCCACCCCATGGGCAAAGCAAAGGGCAAATCAATCTCGACATGGAAGGGCATCGCGGGTTTGGGCGGTGTGGTGCTGAGTGCGACCACGGTGAGCAGCTTTGGTCGATGCTTCATAGCCAACGACAGGACGATGCAAGGCCTGCGCTTGACCATTTCCGGCTCAATAAAACCAGGCTCAAACTTCACGATTACCAAGGAACCTTGAGCCGGATGGAACACCAGCGCCATAACTACACCATCCCCGGCACCACCAGATCCGGTGGCCTATGGCCATCGGCGAAGGTCTTGATGTTGATGATGACCTTCTCGCCCATCTCGACCCTGCCCTCAAGCGTCGCACTGGCCATATGGGGCAGCAGCACCACGTTGGGCAGTTCGCGCAGCCTTGGGTTCACCCGACCGTCCTCATAAACGTCAAGGCCAGCGCCTGCCAACCCGCCGGCCCGTAACGCCCGGGTCAGGGCGTTTTCGTCGATGACTTCCCCGCGTGAGGTGTTGACGATCACCGCCGTGGGTTTCATCAGCTTCAGACGGCGGGCGTTCATCAGGTGGTAGGTCGAGGGCGTGTGTGGGCAGTTGATCGAGAGGATGTCGATCCGGGACACCATCTGGTCCAGACTTTCCCACCAGTTGGCCTCCAGCGCCGCCTCCACCTCGGGCCGCAGCCTGCGGCGGTTGTGGTAGTGAACCTGGCAGCCGAACGCCCGCGCCCGCTTGGCTACGGCTTGGCCGATCCGGCCCATGCCCAGGATGCCCAACCGCCGCCCGGCCAGACGCCCGCCCAAATAGGCCATCGGCGACCAGCCCTGCCAGTCGCCGGCTTGCATCGCAGCCAGGCCTTCCGGGATGCGGCGGGTCAGGATAAGGATCAGGGCAATCGCCATATCGGCGGTATCTTCGGCCGTCACCCCCGGCGTATTCGACACCAGTATCCCCCGGCTGCGCGCGGTTGCCACGTCGATATGGTCGACCCCCGCGCCATAGTTGGCGATCAGTTTGAGCCTTGGGCCGGCCTGCCCGATCAGCCCGGCGTCGATCCGGTCGCAGATCGCGGGCACCAGCACGTCGCAATCCTGCATGGCCAAAGCCAGCTCCTCACCGCTCATCAGCAGGTCGGGATCGCGCAACTGCGCATCGAACAGCTCTTTCAGCCGGGTTTCCACCACCGGCGGCAAATGGCGGGTGACCACGACCCTCAAACGACCCGGACCCATGATCTTGCCTCACTTCCCATCGCGGCACTTTGGTGGCAAAGTGACGCCAAGTGCCCCAAGGCACAAGTCCGCAGCTTCGCCCATCGAGGCCGGACCCAAAAGTGCTGCGGGCAGGACGGACATGAAGGCTATCATCTACGCGGCCATGACAGAGGCAGGTTGGGTGGCAGCACGCCAGCCGGTCGGTCAGGCCGCACTTCTGATGGCACTTCGGCCAGCACTCCGGGCAGCACTTCGGCCAGCACTATGGTCAGCCCTTCGGGGAGCACTTCGGGCAGCACTTCTGGCAGCACCTCTGGCAGCGTGGTTCGCGCCAACCCCGGCTGCCGCCCAAGACGGCACGCCCACGCTGGAGCAGCAGGTCGAACGGGCTACCGACCCCGGCATCACCGGCAGCGCCGCCCGCGATGCCGCCAGCCCGCATGATCCGGGGCGTGGTGCTGTCACCAACCTGCCGCTGCCGCGCTATGTCACGCTGAAAGGCTCGGAAGGCAATGCACGGCGCGGCCCCGGCCTGACCCACCGGATCGACTGGGTGTTCAGCAGGACGGGGATGCCGCTGAAGATCACCGCCGAATATGAACACTGGCGCCGGGTGGAGGATGTCGATGGCATGGGCGGCTGGGTCAATTATGCGCTGCTGTCCGGTGTGCGGTCGGTTCTGATCACCCAGGACATGGCACAGGCTTATGACAGCCCGGACGACAAATCCGAAGTGGTCTATCAGTCCGAACTGGGCGTGATCGGCAGGCTGGTGCAATGCGTCCCCGACTGGTGTCGGATTTCGGTGGAAGGCCAAAAGGGCTGGATCCGGAAAATCGGCCTCTGGGGTGTCGACCGGGCCGAGATTTACCCCTGACCGCCGTTGCCCCAATGCTACCCTGGCGCGAATTCCGCACCAGCGCGTTCGCGTCCCTTGCGGTGCAGCATTTCCCCGGCTAGGAATTATGCATCCGCAGAACAAGGCCTTGCCCGATGGTTCCCGACCGCAAACCTTACCGCCGCGAGACTGAAGACAAACGCCGTGAGGCGCTGATCGAGGCGACCTTGGCACTGGTGTCGGAAGGTGGCGCCAAGAACGCCACGGTGCGGGCGATTGCGCAGCGGGCCGGGGTGACGGCGGGGCTGATCCGGCATTACTTTCAGGGCAAGGACCAGCTGATCACCGAAGCCTTCCGGCACCTGATGGACCGCATGACGCACAATTCCGCCGCAGTCCTGAACGCTGCCCCGCATGACCCGCAAGCGCGGCTGGCGGCGTTTGTCGCGGCCTCGCTCAAACCGCCGGTGGTCGACCCAGACGCTTTGATCCTGTGGGCCACGTTCATGCAGGAAACCCAGCGGGATCCTGCGATGCGCGCCACCCATGCGCAGACCTACCTTGGCTTTCGCGATATGCTGCAAAGCCTGATCGCGGCGCTGCCCGGCACCAGACCCGACGCCGAACTGCGCCACCTGGCGATCACCTGCAACGCGGTGATCGACGGGCTTTGGATGGAAGGGAGTGCTCTGCCGGAGGCGTTTGCGCGCGGCGAACTGGTGGCACTGGGCATCCGTGCCGTCGGCGCTATCATTGGCATGGACCTGACGCAGTATCTGCTGATTTCCGAACCGATCGACTTTTACCCTCCCCCAACACCTGCGGATATCCGGGCATGAGATATGCGAGCATTACTGACCGTCTGGCCGGCCTTGGCGGCGCCAAATGGGAGGTTCACGCCATGGCCAAGGCGATGGCTGCGGCGGGCCAAGAGGTGATCTCGCTGACCATCGGCGAACCCGATGTGGCCACACCGCAAGACCTGCTCGACAAGGCCAAGGCTGCGATTGCGGCGGGCCGCTACGGCTATTCCAACGGGCGGGGCGAACCATGTCTGCTCGCAGCCCTGTCGGCCCGCTACACCAGCCGGACCGGGCGGCCGATTGGCCCCAATCAGATCATCGCGTTTCCCGGCACCCAGACCGCACTTTATGCCGTGCTGACCGGGCTGGTCGGTGCCGGCGACGAGGTTCTGGTCGGCGACCCGATGTATGCGACCTATGAAGGGGTCATCGCCGCGCCCGGTGCCACCGCCGTGCCAGTCCCCTTGCGCCCCGAACATGACTTTCGGATCCAGGTCGCCGATGTGGCGGCAAGGATCACCCAAGCCACCCGCGCTATTTTGATCAACACACCGCACAATCCGACCGGCGCAGTGCTGACCAACGCCGATGTCGTGGCCTTGGGGCGGCTGGCGCGCCAGCACGATCTCTGGATCATTTCGGATGAGGTCTATGAAGAGCTGATCTTTGGCGACACTCCGTTCACCTCGCCGCTGGATATGGCCGACCTTGCCGAACGCACGATTGCCGTGGCCTCGATCTCCAAATCTCACGCCGCACCGGGGTTCCGGTCCGGCTGGGCGGTTGGGCCGGGGGAGTTCATGGCGCGCCTGCTGCCGGTCGCCGAAACCATGCTGTTCGGCAACCAGCCGTTCATCGCCGACATGACCGCGCTGGCCGTAGCCCAGCCCTCCAGCGTGGCGCGCGGTATGGCCTGCCGGTTTGCCCGCCGCGCCAACCTGATCCGGCAGGCCCTGCACGGCCAGAACGCGATCCAGGTCCACCAGCCCGGTGCCGGCATGTTCACCGTGGTCGATATCCGCGCCACCGGGTTGACCGGCGAGGATTTCGCCCGCCAGTTGCTGGTCGAAGAACATGTGGCGGTGATGCCCGGCGAAAGCTTTGGCGCCGCACTGCACGGCTGGCTGCGGTTAAGCCTGACCCGCCCCGATGCCGAAACCGCCGAAGCCTGCCGCCGGATCGCGGCGTTTGCCGCCCGCCAGATGAAAGCAGCCAGATGAAAGCTGCCGGATGAGAACCGTGGGCGAACGGCTGGTCGAAGGGCTGGAGGCGCGCGGCGTCCGTGTGGTGTTCGGCATCCCCGGCGTGCATACGGTGGAATTGTACCGCGGCCTGTCCGGCTCCAAGATCCGCCACGTCACCGCGCGCCACGAACAAGGCTGCGCCTTCATGGCCGATGGCTACGCCCGCACCTGTGGCCAACCCGGCGTGGCCTTCGTGATCACCGGCCCCGGCCTGACCAACGCTTTGACCGCGATGG